>NZ_JAJRBM010000129.1 GCF_028679455.1 Methanospirillum sp.
CACATCTGACATATTTTCGAGGGCATTTTTCTCGTATGCACCTATCCTTGCTTTTTTGAGCATCTCTTCATCGATGTCAGTTGCAATAATTGAACCGCTGTATGCTGGTCCCGTCTTTCCCAGTTCATACAGGATAATTGCGTACGTATATGGTTCTTCCCCGGATGAACACCCGGCACTCCAGACTTTTATTGACCGTTTATCCCTTATTATTGTTGGAAAGATCTCTTTTCGTACCAGATCAAAGACATCGGGATCCCGGAAAAACTTAGTTACGTTGATGGTCAGAGCGTTGCGAAGTTTTTCTTCTTCTTCAGGATGAGTCCGAAGGTACTGGTGATATTCAGCAAAATCTTTGGATCGTGTAGAGTTCATCCGGGACAAAAGTCTTCGTTTGATGTAGTCCTGCTTATAATTGGTTAATTGGATCTTCAAACGTTTCTGAACGTCCTGGATCAATTCAGGAAGACCTTTTTCACTAACCTGAGGTACTGAAATTTGAGGAAACACCGGGGTTGAAATTTTTTTTTCCATGATTGTACCTGAATCGGCTATACGATCGTATCAGAAAATTTTCAAGAGTAACCCTGAATATCATGCAGTATCTTCTTAATATCCAGCCAGATGATGAGAGTTGTCTTATGGCTGGTTTCAGATCGTTTCTCTAGGATATCATCATATGATATTTTAATGATTCCTTTGATATGGGTTTTTATTTGTGTTGTGATATCATCGCCGAGCATTGAGACATGTCTTCCCATAATCTCGGTGACACTCTGAACGTTATCAACAATGATTCCTACATGTTCGCCGTTGGTTACATCTGAAGGAATAATTATGATCTTCTGTCCCGATCTGTCTTTTTTGGGACGCTGACCAAGCAAAATCGCGAGATCAATTACATGAGTGACTTCTCCTCTGAGATTGATTATCCCGATAACATAGGGCGGGGTTTTCGGAAGCGGGGTGACAGGTTGAAATTCCACAACTTCCCTAACCATAGTGATATCGATTGCATATCGCTCTTCATTCAGCTCGAACTCAACAATGTCTATCTGCTCATTTGCATCTGCCAGTTGTGATTTGGACTGCGTTCCCTGCTTCTCTCTGATTCCTTTGATCTCGTTTTGAACGGTTTGGATTTGTTTTTCTAATGAACGTATCTTCTTTGTTGAATCCGTGAGATCCATGTACCAGTATGTCTGAAGTGGTTTATCGTCGCAAATATTTTGTGGATATTCTTGTAGCCAGAAGTCCCCTGATGAGAGTGAAACATGAATGAGACCAGATTGATCAGATACCAGAAGTTCCTGTCTCCGGTGCCCTTCAATTTGTTCTGGCCCTACTCCTGTAATTCGCGAGAAGCTCTCATTGACTTTTACTATTAAACCGGTATGATCTGATTGAAGTCCAGGTACCGGGACTAAATTAAGATCGAGCGTAACTTTGGTCTGTTCCTTTTCGGTTTCAGCAACTTCGCGAACACAGGTTTCAGGTTCTACCTGCACTGATGGTTGAGTGATAGGTGCCGGTCCCGCTTTTTCTGCCGGTGGGATGATGGGCTGGAGGATCAGGATAACAGCGACACTGCTTCCCGAGGTTCCAACTGGTGCCACCATCCCTGAGGATTCCTGAACTCCCCACGCAGTCTCCATCCTGATAACCTCTGGAAGATACATGACTTCGGTTGCATCCTGAACCAGCACTGCATCAGGAATTAAGACTCCCAGATCCCTGACATCGGTTCCAAAGAGATCTGAAGGGCTCGTTCCTGTCAGTTCAGCGAACCCTTCATTTGCAGCTAGAATCTTAGCGTGTTTATCAAGGAGTGCTGCAGCTGCCGGATTGAGATCCAGCAGCATTCGAAGCATGATATCTATTGACGGTTTTCCCTCTTCGTGTGTTTTTATCTCTTCAGGTTCATACTCGGGAGTGACTGGAACTCCGACTACGAGCACCTGTGGTTCCCCATCAGCTACCAAAAATGGTGTGATCTCTAAATATACCCGCGATTCTGTTCCATCCGGATGATTAATCACTCCGTCTATCTGGGAAGGTTCGGGATTTTGCAGAACAGATCCGATTGCATCGGCATCCTCAAGCCTGATCCCACAACTTCCAATATCACGAAGGATAATCTGTTCTTTGGTCCTGCCAACCAGCGAACCAAATGCCTGATTACATGCAGTAATTGTGCGATACTGATTAATTGCCACTGCAGGGATTGGGAAAAAATCAAATGCCAATGCAGCCGGATTAGGCATTTTTGATTGAGAGAACTCTTGGCCAGCAGGCTCATTGGTATCGAAAGGCTCAAAGTCAGGAGTCAGGTTTTTTTCTTCAGGTACTTCTGATTCCTGAAGGGCTGGTTCTGAAACCGGTGAGGTTTTTATAAGTATCACGAGAGAGATGGCTTCGTGATCAAAAGGGACTACTGGGGGAGTCAGGGTAACAATCGAGTATCTTTCACCATCTGGTCCGATTATCGTTGGTTCATCTGGGAAATATTTACTTAATGAAGGATGCGCAGTGGTAATATTGCTGCGGGCTATTGAAAAGAGGGTACAGAACGAATTATTCGCATCATACAGACTTCTGTCCGGACCGGTGAGTACCATCGGGACATCATGATATTGAAAGATTTCAAGTGCACGATCAAACTCGGTATGAGACGTGATCAGATCATTGAGATATGATTCGCGTTCTGAAGAGAGTTGAATATTCTCATTCGTGAGACTTGAAATCTGATCATTTTTCAGAAGGAGGGAGGACTCAAGATCAGCAAATTCTGTTTTCTGTTGGTGAAGGGTTTTCACCAGAGTAATAAGCCGGGTGGTAACCGGTTCAAATATGGGAGGGATCTCTTCTGGTACAGAATCCTCAATTATACTGATCTTCTGAATGACTTCCCTGATCTCGGTAACCGGTATAGACTCTTCCTGAAGAACTGGCGTCCCAGTCCCTGCAAATAGAGCACGCCTACCTTGCCGTATCTTCTCCGTTTCCTCTTTCATCCCGTCATCACCTCACCGTCCGTGATCCAGTTCCTGTGCAATGTGTGCAAATGCTTTTGCTGCCGGATCGTCAGGGTATGAAAATGCGAGTGGCATTCCTCTCCTGTTTGATACCCCCACCTGCTGGCTTTCAGGAACCTGAATTACCGTACCCACTTCTCGTTTCATCTGCTCTTCAAGGATCCTTTGCATGTCCTCTCCCTGATTTAGCATATTTTGTTCTTTTTTCCCGAGAATCGCTGAAATTTTTGAAAACAACGAGTATTCATGCCTGGGACTACCCCATCTGTTTAATACTGCCATCTCAATCCTGATATCCTTCCCCAGTACCTCCTCAATATCGGTAATGATCAGACGGATGTTTTCGTATCCGTTCAAGGCAAAACTATCTGGTGAAAATACTAATACTGTTCGATCTGCAGCAATGATTGCATTCAGAACAAACTGCCCGAGGAATGGGGGAGTATCTATGAATATATGATCATACCGCTCTTTCAGACCCGGGATTTCTCTGGTCAATAATTCATACCGGTCAGGGTTCTGATAGAGCAGGGGTTCTGCACCAACCAGGTCGAGATGGGAAGGAATGAGATCAATCCCTGATACTGTTCGTATAATCAGACTTGACAGGGATATTGGTTCACTTTCCGGACTACTCTGTGAAGCATAATAATGATAGATATTGTGAGCTGGTGTATCCGGATGAATTCCCAGTCCGAGTGTAGCATTTGCCTGGGGGTCAGTATCTATAACCAAAACCCGGCGACCATTTTTTACCAGAAATCCGGCAACCTGAAGACAGGTTGTGGTCTTTCCGGTCCCTCCTTTATGATGGGAAAAAGCTGTGACCGTTATCTGGATCCCCTCTTATAACATACATCCTGAGGCATTTATATTTATTATTACTGATTCGCTCTGAATTTTCTGTCAGGTCAGGGCCTTCCATCTTCTCGATTGATCATGGTGAGAGGATCGATAAGTCTAACTGATACCATATTTTTTGTCCTTTTTACGGATCTCATAGTTTTGCGCTTCAAAAATGTATGGGAAATGCAATATATATTTATACATTATCTACTGATTATCACTCATTATGCCTGATTCCTCTGTCTTTGAGCTGAGAAAATTTGTAGCTCCTGAGATAGTATACGGGGAAGGTGCCCGCCTTCTGGCAGGTCAGTATGCCTCAATTTTTCAGGCAGAAACCATCCTGGTAGTGACTGATCCTGGTGTTATTCAATCCGGGATTGCTGATGATGTGTTTCAAAGTCTTGATGAATATGGTATAGCGTATCACGTATTCTCTGATATCCAGCCGAATCCTCGTGCAGAATCAGTTATGGAAGGGACCCGGATTTACAGGGAGAAACATTGTACCGGAATTATTGCAGTGGGTGGGGGATCCCCGATTGATTGTGCTAAAGGGATTGGGATTGTCAGTTCTAATAATAAACATATTCTTGAATTTGAAGGAGTAGACAAGGTAGAAATTCCGGCCCCCCCACTCATCTGTATCCCTACAACCTCAGGAAGCAGCGCAGATGTGTCGCAGTTTGCAATTATTTCAGATACCCGTCGCCAGGTTAAGATCGCGATCATCTCAAAAACCCTGGTTCCTGATGTTGCCTTGATCGATCCGGTAACACTCTTAACCCTCACTCATGATCTCACTCAGCATACCGTTCTTGATGCTCTGACTCATGCCATTGAGGCATTTGTCTCTAATGCCCATTCTTCCATCTCTGACATCCATGCTCTAGAGGCCATTCGGTTGATCTGTTCGTATCTGCCTCTGGTAATGCAGGAACCAAAAAATCTGGAATATCGGGCCTATACCATGCTGGCTAGTATGCATGCCGGTCTTGCGTTTTCAAATGCCAGTCTTGGGGCAGTTCATGCGATGGCCCATAGTCTGGGTGGATTTTTGGACCTTCCACATGGCATGTGTAATGCCCTTCTTCTCCCGTCAGTTATTAAATTTAATTATTCCGGAGCGTCAGAGCGGTATGATACTATCGGAAAACAGTTTGGATTTGATATGAGTGCTTCCATGTCAGAGGGGCGGATGGATGCTTTACTCTCCGGGTTATCAGAATTTTATACGAAAATTGGATTTAACAGTAGTCTTTCTGATATCGGTGTTACCAGGGATCATGTAGATGATCTTACAGAAAAAGCAATCATGGATGTCTGCATGGTTACTAATCCAAGAGGTATAACCAAGAAAGATCTCATCTCGATTTATGAGTCAGCTCTCTGAGAGGTCAGATGATCAGGAATATTCCGTTCAGGTTCATCACCGGATCCCGCTTCTCTCTCTCAAAGGAACACTTATTTTTCCTTTCCTGCTGGTTCTCTCCCGTGGAATCTGGTGATTGATTATTTCATCAGTACAATTCCCACGGCTTTATGGTCTTCATCCGGTTATCGATGATACCAGTCAGGTACTCATCGTCGGAAGTTTTCCCTCTACCATCTCTCTTCAGAAAAGCCAGTATTATGCGAATCCCCGTAATGATTTCTGGAAAATTATGGAGGTTGTGATTGGGATGCCTCATGGTCTGCAATACCAAACCCGGATTGATTATCTTTTATCTCAAGGGATAGCCCTCTGGGATGTAGTGAGTTCGTGTACCCGGGTAGGGAGTGCTGATGCAACAATTAGAGATCCGAATCCCGCTTCTATTGGTTCTCTCCTCATTCGTTATCCCGCTATCAGAGCAATATTCTGTAATGGAAGAAGAGCAGAAACAGGTTTAGTGCATGCAATGACTCATGAACAATCCGATGTTCACCCGGATCAGGTTCATATTGGCTATATACCATCCAGCAGCCCGGCCCATGCGATAAAATTTCAGGAAAAATGTAGATCCTGGCTGGTGATCAGGGATTTTTTGGCCCTGACTTCTGTCTGACCATCACTATTTTTTTGCCGTTATCGCATTACGATACGATGTATCAAGGACATAATTCCAGGTTTTGATCTGTTCTGCTTTGACCCGGGAAAAGGAGATCCACAACCCGGCGGAGTAGCAAACATCTCAGTGTTCATACGGTCAGATATCTCATCAAAAATTTTTTTGTATGCGATGCAATGGGGATCTACTCCCGATTGTTTCCCTTGATCCGGAGCAATTGCATTATATGGGCATCCTCCCCGGCAATATGAAATATGACTGCATGAATTGCACGCCTCATCAACATATGCCTTGAATTGGTGCATTTTATTCCATGCTTCACTCTGGGCAAGTTTCTGGGTATCTGGTTTGTCATACACCGATCCCATCACCCAGGCATCCATCCCGACAAACCGGTAACAAGGATATATGCTTCCCTCAGGACCTATAGCAAAGGTATTAGCCATGCAATCCGCATAGGTGCACACCGTTCCCCGCCTGGTGAATACGCATCGACAGAGATCATTGATATTCATAATCTCCAATTCATCCTGATGCTCAAGTGCCTGATCAAGAAGATAGATCAGGAGCATTCCATACTCATCAGGAGGGAGTGCCCATTTTTCAGGTTCTTCACTTCGAAGTGATGGCAGAGCCGGATGAAATTTCAGGGGAAATCCATTTTCCCGGAAAAATCTGATGATATCTTCTTTATTCTTAACTGACTGGTTTGTAAATGTACAGATAAACCTGACATCAAGTCCATGGGCTTTGGCGATTTCATACCCTGCCATCGTCTTCTGATAATATCCATCCCCTCGTTGTAAATCCGTAAGTTGTTCAGGGCCGTCAATACTTGACCCGATAGGAATATGATATGCTGCAAATATCTCTGCGATTTCATCATTCATCTTCCAGAGATTAGTTTGGATAGCAAAAGACGGGGTATTTGCCGCAAGTTCTTCTGCTAACAGGGGGATGGCGGATCTAAAAAAGTCTGCACCTGCCAGGAGTGGTTCTCCTCCATGGAAAGTTATAGTAAGCGGGTCATCCCGAAACCCTTTGAGCCAGGATGTTGTTGCCCGCACCGTCTCAAGACTCATGATCGGTGACCCCTCCTCTGAACTCCAGCAATAACGACAGTGGGAGGGACATCCCAGGGTTGGAATGATCATGATATGAAACGGGGTCTTCATGCCCATATGTTCACCGCGATACCTCATAGGATTACGTATGGTATAGGATCGTACTGAGGTCCTCTTTCTAGTAAAGAAGAAACCTATTACCCGATCCTGAGTACATGTCATGACAGTTGATACAGGAATTATTATGGATTATCAGATATCTATAAAAAACAAGCCCACATGGCGTCGGGTTTGGATTATATTACTTACTGGTCTTATGATGATGAATTGTGCAGTCATTTCTGTTTCGGCTACTATTTTTTCAGAAGACGGATCAAACCTTACCCGGTCTGATCTCTATAATCTGACAAACAGTTCTGATGCAGTGACTAATAATTCATCAGCAGTATTTTTCTATGATCCTGAATGTGGAGCATGTCTGCCAGTTCATGCATATATGGAGACATACCTTGCAGATCACCCGGACATTGAGCTTGATGTTGTAAACCTTTCTACCGGTCAGGAAGCAACAGATCGTCTTGATAAATATTATATAATGCTTAATCGCGAATGGGAAAATATTCCAGTAGTATTCATCGGTCCCGTAGGTCTTGAAGGAACCCAGGAGATACTTGATAACTTTGATGGTCTGTTTACCTGGTATTGCAGGAATGCCTATCCCGGGAATTCCTCATACAATTTGTCTTCGAATATGACTGGAACTGATGGCGATCAAGCGGTTGTTAGTGCTGCATAACGTTTTTCCGATAGGATCGGCCTTCCCCAAACGCTACTCCTACTACCTGACCAATAGAACGGTATGAAGGTCCGGCTAATACCATTGGATTCACTCGCTGCGGATCTGGTTTATTGTCATCAAGACATTCATCATCAGCATAATAATCGATGACTTCTCCGATGAATACTTCATTAAAGGGAAGATCTACAATCCTGATAACTTTACAGATAAAGTTTATCGGGCACTCCTGAATCATTGGAGCAGTTTTTTCAAGTCCGTAGAATGAGGTGAATAGTTCACTCTTATTGATGTCCCGACCAGAAACAAGTCCACAGAAATCTGTTTTCTGGACCATATCTGCTGAAGGGATATTTATACTGAAAAACCCATTCTCTTTTATCCCGATATTGGAATAGTGGGATTTCATAGATGAGATATATACGATAGGAGGTTGAAGGGACATTAACCCGAACGCACCAAGGGTTATGTAATTCTCTCTTCCTTTCACGAGGGTTCCTGCAATGACCACCGGAAGCGTCACTTCCGGGGGCTGAGCCTGAAGTTGTATCTTCACCGTTATGCTCCTTCACCAGATCTGGTCAGGTATGGTTTCGTAAGATCAGTGTAAGCATAAGATCAATATACTACATAATATCCATGCTGAATGGATTATGTCCCCTCATCCTCCCCAGTTCTCCGTAGAGGTATCCTGGTTGCATTACATGCATTCATTGGTTTGAGAGTCTGGAGAAAAAAAGAAGAAGTGAATGTTAGCTATAAGCTTTAATAGATACTACTCATATCCTATTCTATGACTCCTCGATCAGATACTCCTCAAAAAATTAAATTTCTGAAATTAATATATCAATTTCCTGAAGGAATAAAATCAGGAGACATAGCCGAAAAATTTTCTATCAGAACTGCTACGGTAACCCGCTCCCTGCGTGAACTCAGTAATGCAGGGTACCTGAATTATGATCCCTATCAGGGTGTTGAACTCACCTCAGCCGGGGAAGAGTTTGTCCGCTTTCTCATTCGCAGACATCGAATACTCTCACTGATGTTTGCCAGGGCTGGATTATGTGAAAAGGCTGCATGTATACAGACTGAATTAATCGAGCATCTGGTCCCACGTGATCATGTAGATCAGATCTGTCGTTCACTCGGTCACCCCAGCCGTGCAGCATGTGGTATTATTGAACACGATCCCCTCTGTTGTGGGGGGTGCTGATCGATGAGCTATCAGCTAAAACAGATTTTCCATAATAAAAATGGGCATACATTTTTTATCATCCGAAATAGGTTTTTTCTTATATTTGTGTGCATCTTTTTGATCTTGTTTTTGGTTACCTCTGGTTGCACAAAGATGGAAACCAGTTCTCCGACTTCCGGAGAGAAACCGCTGATTATCGCCTGTACTGTTCCGCCTCAGGAAGAATTTATTAAGGCAATTGCAGGGAATGAAACCCGGGTTCTGGTAATGGTTCCTCCCGGAGCAAGTCCGCATACGTTTGAACCAACTCCGTCGCAGATATCTGCACTTGAATCTGCTGATTTGTATATCGCACTCGGGTCAGGAATCGAATTTGAGAACCAGTGGCTTGATCGTATCAGATCCATGTACCCGCACCTTCAGATTGTGAACTCTTCAACCGGACTAATCCTCATGCCAGGAACTGAAGATCATCACAAATCAGAGGAGCATGAAGAAACCCATGAAGCAGAAACAACCGATCCTCATATCTGGATGTCGATAAAAAATGCCAAACTGATGGTTAATACCACCTGCGAAGCCCTATCTACGCATACTCCCTCCAAGCGGATATTCTATGAAACGAACCGTAACCGGTACCTGGATCTGTTATCAGTGGTGGATACAAAAATTGCGGGACTTCTCTCATCGCTTCCCTCCCGAACCATCCTTGTTTATCATCCTGCGTTCGGGTATTTTTGCCGGGATTATAATCTGACTCAACTGGCTGTAGAGTCAGATGGGAAAGAACCAGCTGCAAACAGTCTTGCATCGCTGGTTGACAGAGCAAAATCAGAAAAAATATCGCTCTTGTTTACTGAGCCTGAATTCTCAACGCAAGGGGCAGAGACACTTGCAGCAGAGATTGGTGCCCGGGTTGTGCTGATCACTCCATTATCCGGAGAATATCTTACCAATATCAATCATATCGCAGAGCAGATTGCAGGAAAATGATAACTTCAGAACCCATTCTCGAAATTAGAGATCTCCAGGTTTCCTATGGTAATATGGTTATTCTTGACTCGGTTTATCTTACCATTGGAAGAGAGGATTTCTATGCGGTAATTGGCCCGAACGGAGGTGGGAAGACAACTCTGATACGGGCAATACTGGGTCTTGTCCCTATTGATAATGGAGAAATCCTGCTTTTTTCACGTCCGGCTGATACCGAGGGAAGATCACAGATTGGGTATGTTCCCCAGTATCACACATTTGATTTTCAGTTTCCTATCACCGTGAGAGAGATGGTCCTTACCGGCAGGATTGGAAGACGGGGTGGATTGTTCAGCCGGTACTCCCCGGCAGATTATCAGGCTGCTGACCGAGCACTATCCCGGATTGGTGCAGCGTCACTTGCTCTCCGTCCGATCGCTGATCTATCTGGTGGTGAACGGCAACGTGTTCTTATTGCCCGTGCCCTGGCTGGAGAACCAGAATTTCTCATCCTGGATGAACCTACTGTTTTTGTTGATACCCCGACTGAGAACCAGTTTTATGAGCTGCTCACAACTCTCTCTCATGAAGTAACGATTCTGATGATCACCCATGATATTGGTGTTGTTTCCCGGCATGTGAACCGTGTTGCCTGTCTGAACCGGCGGTTGTATCAGCACGAGAGTGAGCATCTGACTGCGGACATGATCTCAAAAACATATGGATGTCCTGTTGATCTGATCACCCACGGAGAGATTCCACACCGGGTCCTGGCAAAACATGAGGATGAATCATGATTGAAGCCCTTGGTTATGAATTTTTTCGCTCTGCCCTTCTGACCGGGCTGCTCGCCTCCATTGTATGTGGGATTATCGGGAGTTATGTCGTGGTAAAGCATATGATCTCCATATCCGGCGGGATATCCCATGCTGCCTTTGGAGGAATCGGGCTTGGATATCTTCTTGGGATTGATCCTCTCACCGG
Source organism: Methanospirillum sp. (assembly GCF_028679455.1). Classification (GTDB taxonomy): domain Archaea; phylum Halobacteriota; class Methanomicrobia; order Methanomicrobiales; family Methanospirillaceae; genus Methanospirillum. The sequence continues at coordinate 10,944 of NZ_JAJRBM010000129.1, forward strand.
TGCATTTATATTTACTGTTGGTGTTGCTGGAGTAGTCTGGGGATTAATGGAACGGGCAAAACAGCATATTGATACACTAATCGGTGCAATCTGGGCCGGAGGTATGGCTTTTGGAATTTTGTGCATATCACTGACCCCCGGTTATACACCTGATCTCTTCAGTTATCTTTTTGGCAACATCCTGTTGGTCCCTCCCGATCATCTCGTCCTGATTTTTCTGCTCGGTTTGGTGATCATCGTGCTGGTAACTGCCTTGTATCCGGCATTGCAGGCAGTTGCCTTTGATCAGGAGTATGCTACCATATCAGGACTGCCAACGAGAGGTTTGAACCTGCTGATTCTGGTTCTTATTGCGATAACAGTAGTGGTGCTCATTCAGGTAGTCGGAATAATTCTGGTTATTGCTCTTCTCACTCTGCCCCCGGCTATTGCACGACCATTTTCCCGTACCCTTCGCGGCCTGATGGTCATCTCAACAGGAGTAAGCATGATGCTCACTACTACCGGAATTTTTCTCTCCTGGATTTTTGATATTCCTTCAGGTTCCTCAATCATTCTCTTTGGGGTCCTGGTATATCTGGTGGTTACCTGTGCACACATTTTTTGTTCTCTGAAAAATCGAAATGTTCCGTTTCTGATACACAAATAGGCAACCCTTTCTCTTTCTGATTTATACGATGTCCCGGACAATATCCAAAACTCGCATTTGATGCCTACCCGGGGGGTTTCCTTTATGTACGAGTGAGATAATAATGACATATCGTGAAGACCATTCTTTATGTTGATGATGAACCAGCCCTTCTTGATATTGCACAATTATTTCTAGAAAAGACAAGTGAATTCAAGGTAATTACTGCTGAATCAGCTAAAGAAGGTCTGGAGATATTTCATACCCGTCATCCTGATGCAATTGTATCTGATTATCAGATGCCTGAGATGAATGGTATCGAATTTTTGAAAGAAGTTCGTCGTGAAAGTGCTGTTCCTTTTATCATGTTCACTGGAAGAGGCAATGAAATGATAGCGATGGAATCGACGAACAGTGGATCTGATTATTATATTCAGAAAGGAGCAGATCCCCGTGCTCTTTTTGCAGAGCTTACCTATAAAATCAGGCTTGCCTTATCAGATCGCAGGGAAGAGACTGAAGAACAGCGATCAAAGAAAACAATCCGGACACTTATTGATAAAACCTATGATGCCGTCATTATTCATAATCTTGAAGGCCGTATTTTTGAAGTAAATACTAAAATGCTGGATTTATTTCAACTGACCCGGGAGGAAGCATTACGTTTTACGATTGATGAACTTTCGGGACCAGGTTCTCCTACTGCTATCAGATCAGATATTTTAAAGAAAGTTCTTGCCGGAGAAGATCAATTTCTGTTATGGGAAGCACGCAGACCCCATGATGGGACTGTTTTTCCAATTGAGAAATTTTTAA
>NZ_JAJRBM010000013.1 GCF_028679455.1 Methanospirillum sp.
CCTTCTGGCCCTGGGAATGATGATCCGGTATCTATTCGTATTCGCCTATATGTCCCGCAAAATTCACGAGTCACTCTTGGTCAAATGTTTTGATCCGTTTGATAGGAGACTCCCGTACCGGTACCGGATCACCCAATTGGGATACACCCTGGGAACAATGTTTATTCGTTCGTTTGAGCAGGGTGAGCGGACCTACCTGAGTATGCTCTGTAGAGGATACGGAAGAGAGAGCCATGTCTTTGTGAGCAAAAAGCCTATCCCCCGGGTAGAACTGTTTGCCCTTGCCGGATGTATCTGCTATATCATTGCGGTTCCAACAATCTGCTGGCTGTTATATCAACACTAACAATTTGTTTTCCCTTTGTAGGAATGGTTACTTTTATTCATACTGTTGCTAATACAAGAGACTATTAGTACCAACCACCATGTGTTACAGAGAGAAATTGGTAGTATCTCCCTCCATCAGAGTACGAGTTGCCATCATCACCGATGACTGCATATAACCCCTCTACAAGGCAGGAATTCCAGCCCACTGATCCCGGGACTCAGGTAATCCTCCATAATCCGGATCGATGTACCGGATGCAGACAATGCATGACTGCATGTTCTTTTAAAAATTTTCTTACCTATAACTATGATCTCTCCCTCTGCAGGGTCATTACCGGACCAAAGGGAGAATTTATCAGAGTTCATTGTCACCACTGCGCAGATCCTATGTGTATGGCGGCATGTCCGACCCAGGCAATCCATAAAGATCCAGTAACCGGCGTGGTTTCGGTGGATAAGATCCAATGTATCGGATGTAAAGCATGCACCTGGGCCTGTCCTCTCTCTATTCCCCAGATGCAGCGGGGTCTGAAAGCAATGACAAAATGCGATCTCTGCGGAGGAGATCCCAGCTGCATTAAAGTCTGTTCTGCAAAAGCTATCCAACTCGTAACCAGATGTGATAGCCGTCAATATTGTGGGAGTGATATCCATGAATGAACTCTTTCCCTGGAGACGCCCGGTGAAAGTCCCCCTGCCTCCGGGAGTAAAGCCACAGTTAATCCGGCATTTCTCAATCGGGCTCCTTTATCCGATTACCGAAGAGACAAAACAGTGCAGGGAGCAGGCCGGCCTGAGTCCGGTCCCGCCTACCGCTCATATGTATCCGGAAGCAGTTGAAGATATCAGAACCCTGATCCGGGCGATGAAAGTAGACAAAAAGATAGGCCTCGATCTTGATACCATGGAGTACCGGTTTTCATGAACGAGAAAGAGCCAGTTGCCAATACTGAAACATCTACCTCCAGATATGCATTTTTTTTAGGCTGTGTCATGCCGGTGAAGATGCCATGGGCAGAATCAGCAATCATGAAAACATTGCCACGGCTCGGTGTTGACCTCACCTATGTCACCAAGTCAACCTGCTGTCCCCGGGCAGGAGTCTGGATATCGGTAGACAAACGGGTATGGCTGACCCTCGCATCCTATAATCTCCTGCAGGCAGAACAGGCAGGCCGTGACCTTATGGCCTCTTGTAATGGCTGTTATGTAACCCTGTATGAAGCAAACAAACTCCTGAAAGAAGATCCTGAAGAACTCAGGATGGTCAATGAATACCTCCAGGAGGCTCATAACCATTATAATGCTTCCATCCGGGTCAGACATCTGCTCGAAGTACTCTACGAAGAAGTGGGAATTGAGCGGATCAAAACAGAACTTCCAAAGGTTCCTATCCGCGTTGCACTCCATCCCGGTTGTCACATGCGTATCTTCGAGGACGGAAGACTGGTCAGGTACTTCACCGAACTGACCGGGGCACTCGTGAACGAAGTTGTTCCATATGAACTGGAACAGATGTGCTGTGGTCTTCAGGCGAACCTTGCTGACCGTGAGTTTGCAACCTATGAACGTGCCAAACAGAAGTTCGATGCTATCAAAGCACTCGGGGTAGATGCACTGGTAATTGTATGCTCTGGATGTTATGATCAGTTCGAGCGGGGAATCAAGATCCTGGAGAAAGAGATAGGATATAAATTTGATATCCCTATTATCCATCTTGCCGAACTTCTTGCCCTATCGGTAGGTTTTGCACCTGATGATTTCGGAATGAGGCTGCTCCGAACTGCATCGGTAGAGCCGATCATTGAAAAGTGGGAGAACAGAACACGATGAAACCGAATGTGATCATTGCAATGGTCATCCTCATGATCAGTGTGATTGGTGCAGTATTCCTGCCTGAACAACACGGTTCGGTAATAATCCTCTTTCTGTTTCTCGAACTAGCCTCGATGATATCATTCTATATCTTCTTCGCGGTCGTCATACCATCACTTATCCCCGAATACCGGAAAGTTGATGAGAATTTTAACTGCGGTGCAACCGAACTCTACCTTACAAAAGACGAGTTATACAGCCTTGAATCTCCCTTCGGAAGCGTGAAAGATGAATAGCAAGGGAAATGAATCCGGGGTCAGGGAGATAGCGGTTGCTGATCTCGAATCAGAAGTATCGGCGA
>NZ_JAJRBM010000130.1 GCF_028679455.1 Methanospirillum sp.
CGTGATTATATGTAATACAAAAAAATAGATAAAAATTTGTATTACATTTCCTGAATACACATTTTCGGTATAGTATGAGATAATTATGTACCGATTTCAGGATCGATGCATTAAATGGTTCATAGGTCATTGATGAATGTGGCGAGAGGCACTAGGAATCTGTTTCGGTGAAATAGGAAAGATGATATATGGATTAATTTGGGGAGAGGAGAATTCATCAAACCTTATGCAAGATGTTTCAGAGTCTTTTTTCTTGCCATAATCTGATCCCAGATCTAAAGGGATTCCACATCCACTGGATGAATGAATCTCAAAATTGTCACGTGAGAAGACCCGCAATCCGGTATATCGTGGTCGATTAGGTATGATAAAGGCCGGATAGTTTCCTGTTGAAAAGTACCTGATACAAAGATCGCAATTAGGGATTAAATTCGAAGTTTGACGGAAATTTGATTCAATTTAATCAGGGTCATATGGGAATATAAATTGGGGGCAATTTGAGCCTTAAATTTAATATGTCACGGGATATGCGTTTTCCTATGGGGTCACTATTAAACTGATATGGGGGATGAACTTTTACCCGTTGTGTCTAGGAAAACAGGGATAACATGAGGATGCAAGAACAGTTTTTCACGGAAATATATGGTCTGAATTCTGGATATTGAATTAAATGCTCATTATTTTCCATTTTTGACTCATTTTATCGGTTTTATCTCTCAATTACCTCCAGAGTGCCTCCTCGTTCATGGATCGCCAAGAACCATGAGGATACCCGGGTCGGTGGGAATTATCAGATCTCTTCCTTCTTGAAAACCTTTGAAGCAATGCACTTTTGATAACATGAAGCCTGATGGTTCTCATGATTTACTCATGTAGATCTTCGTTCGGCCATGATGAATTACTCGCATTAGTCGATGTCATTTTTAGTTTTTTGATCTACTGAATGAGTTAGATAAAATTATCTTTAATTAAGTAAAGATATGTGATGCATATATCCTGACAAGGTACCCCCGGGTTCGAGATTACATTATGCAGATTCATCGAATTGAGTTATTTTTGTCGATAATGGTATTGAAAAGAGTGGAAATATAATATGGGAGTAAAAACTGAATCTCGTATCGGGGAACATCCTTCGTGTTCCAGGAAAAATAATGCGGTCTCACCGGTTGTTGGTATCATGCTGATGCTCACCGTGACCCTGATCCTTGCTGCAATCATAAGCGGTTTTACCGGGGGTATCGCCAAATCACAATCAAAGCCTCCGCAGTTACTCTTTGAGGCTTCGATGGTACATGACACTAGCACTGAAGCCAACAGTTTTCTGGATATCAGGGTGATCTCGGTGAGTGAAGGGATTCAAACCCGGGATCTGAAACTCCAAACCGAATGGAGAAACCAGAGTACGCAACCGAACCGGCGTGTAATTATGCCTAATTCGGTAAATGCTGATGGAAAGACCTACCCTCTGGGATATGGGCCTGGTGTTCAGTCAGGAGATGGGGGATCGGATTTTGGGAATTATACCCTGCTGGCTGGAACACGGATGAATGTAAATAATTCTGTACCCGCTTCGATGGATGCAGTGCTGAGCGATGGCTGGGATGATAAATCCGGCGGTATTACTGATGGAACACCAATTCGCATTCAACTTGTCCATGTTCCATCCGGTGCCATCATAGCAGACAAAGAGATCACGGCGGAGACATAAGATGCATGATGAGGCAGTATCTCCGGTAATCGGAGTTCTTCTGATGCTCACCCTCACCTTGATCATCGCTGCGATAGTGAACAGTTATGCCGGTGGCCTGATGGAGACTGAATCCAAGGCTCCTTCAGTCACTATGCAGGAAACCTAGAGAATTTCCAACGGGATGGAGATCAGGAATGTTAGCGGTGATCAACTCCCCAATTCTATTGTGAAGGTCATGGTCAGACCTTCTGAGACTTTTGGAAGGAATGCTTCCCAGTACTCCTCGCAGGTCGAAAAACAGTTTATCACCGATGTGAATGGTTCATCCTGGGCAACTGGTATCACTTCGCTCAAACCCGGTGATGTGAATTATATCACCAATAAGTCAGGGGAACATAATCTCTCTTCTCTCCAGTCTGATATTCTGGATTCCCGGTATTCCCCATACTGGTTTAATCAGACGAAAAATCTTGGTAATACCTTCTTCCTGGAGATGTATTATAAAAATACGATGATATCCCGGAGTGAGGTGTTGATTGAGGGATGATGGATTATCGATCAGAGCGAAGGGAATACTCGCTGTATTCATAATTTACCTCATCTGTTCTGCCGGAAGTGAAAAAATCCCCTCTTATTCTCAGGAACTGACCGATATACCACAAGAACAAACACCTATACCCTCCACTCAATCAGAGGATAATCCGATTTCCACGAATGTTTCAACCCAGATGCCGTCAGATCTCCCAGTACCTGAAGAGACTCCCTCACCAACCCCTACTCCTCTCCTCTCAAATATCAGCGACTGGAATCCATACTCCATGCTTCCTACTCCTACACCCATTCTCAACCATACCTCTATCCTGAAGAATGATACCCCCAACTATCGAAAAGTACTAAACACCTCTTACTCCGGATCGGTGGGGCTGGCTGGAAATGCCATTGGAAAAGACCTGAATATCACTACCGGTCCGTTTTCTATAACCTACACCGTTCACCCGAATATCTCCTCACCCCGTGATGTCTGGGTAAAACTCTCGGTTTTTGATCCCTGGCAGAATGTTCTCGCAGTTGGAGGATACAACCGGGGATATCCAAACGAGGAGATCCAGACCATGACCCTGTATCGCGAAGGCCGATACTACCTGACCATTGAAGGAGATTTCGCCTCCGTAGATTATACCATAAAAACCGGAGATCTGGTTCCGGTTAATATCCAGAATCAGACACCGGTTTCTTCTGAAGAGATGTTTCCGGAAGAAATGATGCAATAAATGAGAAAATTATACAATGTCTCAATTTTTCATAATGCCGAGGATACTGATGATAGATCTCGGTTTATCATAATGCGTTTCGAAAAATTGATGGTAATTCTGAGCCACTGGATACCCTTTTTCATTCTGATACCAGGTCATGGATCTCGTAACTGAGTTCAGCCTGCTCAAGTTGCTTAAGAAAATCGGTGAAAAACTCATCCACGATGACGATACCTGAAGGAATCCCATGAAGAGCTGCTTCTATAGCACCCTCACGTGAACCGAAATAGAGATCCGGAACCCTTCCAATTTTTTTGAGAGAGACCCATGCTTCGAGACCAACACAGGCAACAACCGATACAGTCCTCATAACCTCTTTGAGTTTGTCCAGTTCCACATGTCTTGAGCCTCCCCTCTCTACCCGGGGGACTTTGCAGACCTGCACCACAGATTCAGCGTGGTCAATGATCCCATCAAGTTTGATAACTCCAGTCTCTTCTCCTTTTGGAGTATCCATGGCGATTTCTCCATTTGCAGAAGTCCGTAACCGGGATGCATAAAGAATACCCGATTTCATATACACTCCCACACGGTCCCCTTTATTCAGATCCTCATCAGCAATAGCAGTCCATACTGCAATCTGATGAATGATGTCGTGCCGTACATGCCTGGCAAAGGTCTCAAGGGTCTCAGCATTCTGGAGAATCCATTCGATACCTTCTCGGGTGACTTCATACCTTCCTCTGCCAGGAGCTTCCATCATCCCTTCATCGATTAGATCCCGGATATATTCTGATATCGCCTGGGGTGTAACCCCAAGCATTGCTGCAATCTCTTGCTGGCGGACTGCAGGCTGATGTTCAGCGATCTGGACCAGAATCTGAAACCGTGTAACATTCCTCTTGTTACGCAGAATCGTATATCCAGGATCGTCTTCAATATTCAAAAGTCATCAGTCCTCCACCTTATTTCTCTATATTACGCAGGTTCCCATTTATTATTGATGGTTATCTGGAATTTTCCATCCTATTGGCGATTATTTACGAATGCCCATGAATTTCACTCCCGGTATTAACCTACATTCTTTCATGTATGCACTGAGTTTGAGAGCAGAATAACTGGAGAGGAACGCTCTGTAAATCCTGAACAATGTCATGGTATCTCGGATCGCAAATATCCCAACCGATCTGATCTCTGACCATTCCCGCCCTCTTCTAACGGGACCGATCCGCTTTCTATCCTTTAACCAATTTGCTTGAATGCCGTAAATATTGACTGAATCAGATCCTGGGCGGGAGAACGGGAACTTATGTACCCGAAGACATCAGTTCGTATATTCGCACATCACTATTCTTCTCCTTTTTTCCCGCCCATACCACTTATAATTACATTATTTATTCTTATTATCAATAATAAGCCCGATTTGCTCATAAAAACTGGGCGGGACCTCCCGCCCACAGGCTGTATCTCCCGCCAACTTCCCGCCCCCCCGCCTGATCGCTCACCTGCATCCTGCAGACATCTCATAAGGATCTATGATGCCCTCACACACCGTGAACCTGAACCATGCTTTGGTATTTGCAGATGAGATCCGGTTAACAATCCTGGACCTTTACAAATGCATACATCAACGAAGAAAGAACAGATCATACTGCACCGAAAACCAGGGTTCCACTATTCCGGACACGGGACACCCACGAACAAAAAAGAATGAGAATTCTGATCTAAACTGATATTTTCCTTACCTCACTCTGCTCACCGGCCCCTTCCGATGCTCCCCGCCCATGACTGCCCGTACCCGGGAAACAGGGATAACATACGACACTCCTCCGATATCAAGGTAAAATCCTCTTCCGCTCTCAGATAGCCGGGCAGAACCTGGAATTTCTCCCTGGATTACACAGTCACCAAGTCCCAAAAGTGTTGCAGTAATAATACCGGAAGCGATAGAAAACCTGCCAACTCCGTCGATAAAGATCAACAGTCCATCGTCATCTCTGATTATTCGTCCACAGAGTTCAAACCGATGTCCCTGTCTTACCGTTTCGATAAATGCCCCCACTGCTCTCCTCCTGAGTTATCTTCATGCCCGCTTCAAGCGGACAGAAGTACATATTTCCCGGTTGTTTTCCGAGAAAAATACAAATCCCCCGTCTACGTTTTTTTTGCGGGTAATGTGAAGTTAGATAATACTCCCAGACCAGATGAGGGCAACCGCTCCTCCTGCAATGCTGGGTAACCACCCGTTTCATACTACCACCTCCTGTATATGCCCCGGTTCACCCTCCCTCCCCCCCACATCAAAGTCCGGGGCCTGGCAATTCGGCTCTATCGAGCTTTCTTCCGGGTGGGATACCCCAGTTCCCGCTGATAACAGACCTCACATATGGTGATCCTGCCGTTTGGATCAGACCACGTTGCTGGTCTGAGTGAACAGACCTGGCATCTTCCGGTCGGAGTATCACGATGTATCATCGCTGCTGTGTCTATTACGCCAGGGAGGGGAATAATGGCCGCTGCTTCTCGTGAAACAGCCTGGTGATAACATACTTCACAGATCTTTCTGACCTCCTGATCCTGACCTTGTGTAGTATCATCTCGGTGCCTGTACCACGTTGGCCTCTTCCCACAGATACAGCACCGGCTTCTATCCGGGAATCCCTCGATTTTTATGAAATCACGTGAGGTGATCGATGACAGGGAACATCCAGTACGGGTTGATGATCTGGTAGTACCTGATGAATCATCCCGTGCCAGGGAATTCTGGCCCCGTTCATGTGCACTGGAATCCCGGGTATCTGGCACATCTCCTGACGATAGAGTTGAATCATCACCGTCTGAACTGTCTGGAGGAAGATCAGAATCTTCAGAGTCTTCACCGGCAAGCCAGATCGAACCTCCTTTCATCCATGCAGCATAGAGTTCGGGATCCCAGATGTACACCCGTGCTCTCCGATAGGTGGTTTCTCCTTCGTTACCCCTGGTGACTGATCGTTCAAGAAATGAGACTGCAGGGCATTTATCCAGTATTCCCGAGTATACCTTTCCATATGACAAGTAACCATGGAGTAGTTTGCTGACAGAACTGCTGGTCCAGCCGGTCACCTGCTGTAGTTCTGCAACCGTTACTTCAACCGATCCAAAGGACGATAGTGCTTTTATCAGTGCTGATTCGCGTTTGGTAAGTTTGTTATCCTGTCCTCCCGTCTCTCCATTCAGGGCTACAAAAAGACTTGCAGCCTGTCTGAAATCCTGCTCGGTAGCGATAACACAGGTGATATCCTGAATAATCCTGACTTCACGCTGACGCTGGCAGATTGCTGCACTTGTCCTGATAAGATCGAGGAACATGTCAGGATTACGACGGTTTTCAGCAGACTGAAATCTGATTCTCCGTGCAAAAGGAATGACTACCCAGACCGGCTTCAGATCATTCCAAATTTGCCTGCAAACCATCACCTCCTCATTTACATCACATGTTGCATCAGGCATCTCCTCCGCTGATGCCAGTGTACGATCCAGAACTTTCCGATCCTGTTCCTCAGTGTCATCGATCCAGCAGGTTAACATCCGGTTAAAGACCTGATCATCACCTGCACCCTCAACCTTTGCTATCCACCAGACACACCGTTCAGGAATCATGCAAACCTGTGGTTTCCGATCTTTGTTTACCGTCCGATAGGGAAACGGCTTTTGAAACGAGGTTGTGACACCCTTCAGAACCTCTTGCATCTGATCTGAAAGACTCACATCATCAAGGGTGATCACCGTTCCTGGCTGTAGATTTTCCATGTAAAAGAGGGCTTTATCGCTCACTCGTCCTTCTATCCTGAATGCAGGAGGAACAAGATTACGCATGGTGTCAATGGCATGGGATTTCCCTTTTCCAGATTCACCAGATATCGAGACATGCAACCCTTTACTGTTCAGCACCGTTCGTGACACCAGTGAGTGAATCAGGCATTGTGCAACCTGCTGATCCCCTTCGTGGTATTTGCCAAATATGTTCCGCATAAATGCAAAAGGATCGCCAGATGAGAGGATCTCATCTGCCTGGGCAACGATACGATCTGAATATTGTTCAGGTTCACGATCTGAGAGAGTCTGGTATCGTGGCTCAGTAGTGAAGTCATCTGGTTCATCATGTTCTGCGGCATATTGCGCTCTGATCCTCCCGGATCGCAGTCTTGCAAGCCTTGATCCGATATCATTCTTTTCGTACCGTGATCTGAGTTCAGGCCATCGCTGTTTTCCGCTCCCGCATGAGTTGTGATGGCATCCTGCAAATATGGCTCCGTTTGCAAACTGTATCGCAAATGCACCGTCTTTATGAGCATCTGAAAAAGGGCATTCATCCAGGACATATAAGGTGCCTCCCTGGTATGGTTTTGAGGTAGCACTAAGATGATAGGATTTCAGCCAGGCACCGAGATCAAGGGAAGAATCAGCGACTGCGATGCTAGTATCAGGGGTGATATTCGTATCCGTGTTGATATGACCTCTGCTGATTTCTGATTCCTGATACCGGTTCAGAAGATTTTTGAGATCGGTTCCGGAAAGTCGCCTGCTCACCGATGGAGCCGTAAGAATCCGCGATCTTCGATGTGGACGGTCTGCAAGATTATCGCCTTTTCTGGATGTTGTCCCGTATATCTTCCAGATTCGTGAAGCATTGAAATTTGCAGTATCAACCTTGCAACCCGCATGTGAGAACCTGGTATCAAGCAGTTCCAGGACCGACCTAATCTGGATTTTACTTGCGTCATCATTGGGAAGATCGATCGGGTAGAGGAGATGGGCACCATTTCCGGAGTCTGCAATCAGGGGATCTGGCCATCCGATTGCCGTGAGAAACTCCTGGATCGTCCGGGCAAGAGTGAGTGCCCGTGCATGTTCTTCATTTGAAGAGGAGACACCTGCAGGTCTGACGGGGTCAAGGTCGATAGGAAGCCACCATCTCCGGGTGATATCACCGTCGCCGGTTGAGGAATCATTCTTCCCGAGCCGGTATTTGATCCGGTTTGCCCGCCGTGCCAGGAGTGCCTTGTTCACCTCGTTGAGGGTGACATACACTCCTGAAACATGAGTATCGGTCTCCCGTTCAAGAAGATCCGTAGTCGCTCTTTTAAAATCATCAAAATACCCTGAAGATATACCATCTTCTCCGATAATCCGGATCTCAATTACCCGCCCGGGGGCAGAGAGATATTGCAGGGTCCTGAAGATCTCTTCGTTCCGATCATCATGGGTCATACTGATCTTCCGGGATCCCATGATTTGTTCCTGATGTCAGGGAGGAGCAGGGAATGATATAATCTGCATTTGAGTGCATTTCCTGCCTCATGTCAGGCCTCCGATGATACGAAACGCTCCACCAGAACAGATCAGGTACCGGTTCCACTTGTTATTCTCGCTGATCCAGTACTGAATCTCACCCGGGTACTGGCGACCTTTGATTCTCTCGATTAAGCTGGCGAACTCATTCCTGATGGAGTCACGATGCATCCGTGGTGATCCGATCCTGATGAACAGGATCTTTCTCGCATCATTCCAGGCAACCAGATGAAACATAGCAGGAAGTGCTCCCTGCCTTTCGGTCACCCTTACCACTTCATATCCATGTCTCTGTAGCAGATTCCTGACAGCATACTCAGTGGTCCGCCGGGTCTGGTGTTTAGATGAGTCGGACATGGTTGTTCCCTGGTGATGAAGGGGGCTGTATCATGCCGCGAGATGGTCCAAACCCATGAATGGGAGGAGAAAACATCAGGTATTGTCTCCAGATAAGGGATAGGATTAAGAAACTGGTAGCGATACTAAGAATACTCCCCACTGTGATCAGCCTGCAAGCAAAGTCATCGGTCGGGGGGTATCGGTTTTTCATTCGTCATCTCCTGATATCATGATATCATCTGTGCTGTCATACGGTTTGCATCTCATTATCCTGTTAAATTTCCGGGATGACAGTGAAAACACTGTATTCCCGTCATGTTTCTAAAGGTTGTGGTACAGCTTTCAGCGTAGGTATCAAAACCGGTTATATGGACCCGGTTTGCGGGTGATGCGTATCATTGAAAACGTGTTACGAATTACGCGCAAGGTAAGGTCTGCCCGGTTTTGTGAGAAACGTATGGATGTACAACTAATGCTCCTTAATTGTCCCCGTTTAGGTGTCCGGGGATTCTGGGAGCCCCGTTGTCTCCTGTTCCGGGAAGGTTATATCATGGCTCCACATATCTGATATTGTCGCACGATTGCGACAATGGGGTATGAAATGGGAGATTTTACACAGAAGAGTGTGGTAAAATCAGCAGTTCGGAATCTGGCAGCTCCGATTGCTGATTATACCGCCTTTAACGCTCTTATCCAGGATATTCTGGATAATAATCCATGGGGATGCACTGCGTATGAATCAGCAGGAGTAACAAAACCAGGTGTTGAAAAGAGTAAGGAAGCCTATGCAGCCACGGTTGTATATGAGAATGCCGAGGCAAAGACGGTGGGGAGCATTCCGGTACGGGGACCGACTATGGCAGCAGTCAACACCGCAGTCACTCAAATTACAGGAACTGCCGCGATCACGAGCGGTATGGGGACCGGGGTGACTGCATCACGGGATTCGTCAGAGGATTCATTCAGTTGCACCCTCAAGGCCCATCACAGTAATGGCGAGCTCTATTCGGTCACTTTTAAGCGTGACAGTGTCACTGTCTCCAGTTACGAGGATGATGCGGTTAGAACCGGTCTTGAGACCTGGGCTGATACGGTTGCCATCCTGGCATGATCTTCTCCTCTTTTTTGGGAGAGAGGATGAAAGCACTGTTGCTTGTGGCCGGGTCTATCTGTCTGGTTCTTGCCGGGATCGCAGGTGCTGATTATCTTGCTACCACGATAAGTACCGATGGTTCGGTCATGCTTGCAACAGCCGGTTCAGATGAGAATGGGTCGTTTGTTTCACGTGCGATGGCACTTGATTCAGCACAAGTGAGCAGATCAGTATCAGGAGAGGATGAGATGCAATCAGATCTCTCAGTTCGGGGGTCTGGCCCAATCCTGTTCTCTGATTCTACGTTCGGTATTCTTAAGAGACCAGATATCAGGGAGATTTGTGATCTTTTTTCGATCCCATATGACCATGAGACCGGGGAGGCATCCATGTATTCATCGGGGATACTACAGCAGGGTACGTATTCAATTATGCGATCGACAGGTTCAGATCTCTTTGGAATGACCACAGTGAACGGAAGCGGGATGATGCTTCTGGGTTCACAGACTCAGGGGAATCGTTCGATGGAGAGTCGTGGGTTTGTTTCAGGAAATATGTCGGTGAGTGATCTTGTGCGGTATGGGGGGAGACTGTGATACCAGAACTGGTAAGCGGGATTTCGATTGGGTTTGCAGTTCTGAACGGGGGAGCAGCATATCTTCTGTACCGGCAGTATGTTTCACTGGCCGGGGCGTCGCTTGAGTTTGCAGCCATGATTGCAGAGTCAGTTAAGGAACAGGATGACGGGTCTATTACGATGGATCCCCTGTTTTTAGCAGGATTATCGATGGATCATATGAGTGAGCTGGGTGGTCTGGTGAAGTGGATCCGGGGATGAAAAAGAGGGGGGTTTCTCTTTTTCCCTCGTGATTGTGGAAAGGTATAGGCATTAACCTGATAATTATCGTTAAAACTCGAGAGGCGGGTATGCGTTAATATAATTCCTGATACATCGGTAATATTTGCTTTCTGTTTCTGGTTTAACATTTGATTTAGACTAAACCGGATATGTATCCTCTTTTTTTAGAGGGTAATTGGTTGGTTACGAAATAGGAACGACCCACCTCTCATCGATCCCGATGACATTTATCTGAATTGTCTTGTTATCTAAACCCTAATTGCCCATTGGGAGCCCCAGACCTGACAGAAGAAAACAGTATTCATCCCAAATAAATTGAAGGTTGTGAATACCCATTTTTGCGATGAGTTCCCGACCTATCCTCCTTCAACGAGGTTAAACTGTGTAGTCGCAACCGCATCAGTAGTAACGCCTGAGACACGGACGATGTACTCATCTGGATGGAACCAGTATGTGTCAACAGTGAATGTCCACGTGTTCAAACCGTCAGTGCCCTGTTGGACCTTGACAGTTCCGGTTGCGCCACTGAACTCACCGCTCTGTGACTTGTCGGTCGGCTTGAATGAGGATGAAGTTACCTCAACGAGCAGATCGTTCTCGTCGTATGCAAGGTTGGTGGTTCCGGCGATCTCGAATTTGGACCCTACCTTCTGCTCACCGATCGGGTTGATGGTGACTTTTGGCTCCTC
>NZ_JAJRBM010000131.1 GCF_028679455.1 Methanospirillum sp.
TCATTGATATAGGCTGCGAACCCGGAGAGGAGCTCCTTCTCAGTTGCGTAGATTAGAACCTCATGGCAGGCTGTGTTAAAACACCCACTCTCCAGCGGGCTTATTGATTTAATAAGTTCGCGGGTTATGGTTTTTTCCTGATTCTGGAGAATAAAGGTTTTATACGCATCATCAAATGAATCCCATGCAGTGATACAGATGATTGAGTCCCGTTCGGGATCAGGCAGGCCCCCTTTGTCATCCTGACACTCAATGTCTAGGATACAGTACCTGGTTGGTGCCTTGACATCCTCAGGGATCACCTGTTCGTACGGAACCTGGTAATGGCCATCTGGAATCCTCACTCCTGCGGTTATCCCCCGGTCGATCATAAACCTGGTTGCGAAGGGGATGTCAGCTTCAAAATGGGAATAATCATTCCTTACATCCCTGACATCGGTAGGTCGCTGGGTGTACATCCTGCGGACCTCCTCACGGTGGATTGACCAATAGGGCGTGTCATCGATTCTGATGACCTGCATGGGAACAGGTCTTGAGATCTGGTCGGCTTTAATGTATAAATATGGCTGAAACCCGATGATCAAAATCTCATGTGGTGTTCCGTTTGTCTCTCTTCCATAGAGGTGAATCACCGGTCCTTCAGGCCCGTTTGAATATTCAACCTGATTCAGCCCGAGGGCCATGCCTGTTTTGTCGGATTCTCTTCTATCCTCTCCTGTTCCCTGCAATATGCTCTCCTGTTTATCAGTGGATTTCATTAACGCTCCCTTACAAGCCCGTTGCAGAGACTGGAAACAAATGCCCCGGCCTCATTCATATGCTGCTGTTCCCAGGGATCCAGTGCCCACTCTTCTATCGAGCAGATACCTTCTCTCCCTATGATCGCAGGCACACCAAGCGAACAGCCGGATATTCCATATTCACCGTTAAGGACACAGGAACAGGGTACCACGGATCTGGCATCCGAAAGGATCATCCTGACCAGTTCGGAAATGTGCCATGCAGGTCCGAATTCGGTTGCTCCTTTTCCCCTGATGATCTCCATACTTGCACCCCGAAGTCCGGTCAGTATCTCTTGCCTGGTATTGTTTGGGATAACTGCTTCCAGTCTGCTGTATACCGGTACCTGATGTTCTCCATGCTCACCCAGGATAATGCCCATTTCGAATACTCCTCTGTTATGGAGAGCAAACGAGAACCGGGCACTATCCAACTGACCTCCGAACCCGATGATCCGGGTTCGTGGAATTTTGGTGAGCGTATGAAGATGATAGGTGATGATATCCATGGGGTTGGTGATCACGATGAGGATTCCTGAAAAACCTTTTAGATATTCTGCACAATTTTCAGCTGCCGGTAGGTTGGTATGTAGAAGGTCTGCCCGTGTTTTTACTGACGTATTCCGGGGGAGTCCTGCGGTACAGATAACGATATCACACGCAGCAATCTCCTCTGGATCGGTCGAGATGGTGACCGGTGTTCCGGTGTGAAGAATATCAAGCCTCTGTGCTTCCTGAAGATCGTGATTCCGGTCATAGATCACGAGTCTGCTGACCAGGCCCCGGGCATTGAGAAGGTTGGCTACTCCCCCTCCTATAGTTCCTGCTCCGAATATTGCGAGGCTTGTCATGCCATACTCATACGTATGGCGAATACATAACTACCATCATATCGATCTCTCTGATAATGATTCAACTTCAAAGCGGCCCGGTTGAGGTAGGGGGGGTTACATTACGTAATCATCTCATCCTTGCCGCCGGTGTTCTTGGTACCTGTGGTTCATCTCTTGCGCGTATGCTTCGTGAAGGAGCAGGAGCGGTGGTCTCCAAGTCTATCGGGCCGGAACCAAGGAGCGGTCATGCAGGGCCGTGTCTTGTGGTTCTTGAAGACGGTGTTCTCAATGCGATGGGTCTTCCTAATCCGTCATCTGATTTCAGGGGAGAACTGGATCAATTGAAAGGTGAGCCGGTTATTGTCAGCATCTTTGGAGGAAACCCGGATGAGTTTGGTACCGTTGCATCATGGTTTGTAGACTCCGCAGCAGCTTTTGAACTGAATGTCAGTTGTCCCCATGCATCCGGGTATGGGGCACAGATAGGGACGAACCCGGATCTTGTAGAGGCATGTACCGCAGCAGTTTCCCGGTTTCACAAACCTGTCTGGGTAAAACTTACTCCTAATGTTACTGATATCACAACAGTCGGTATCGCAGCTCAAGATGGGGGTGCTAACGCCCTGGTGGCAATCAATACCGTAAAAGCGATGCGGATCTCCCCGGAGATCCGAAAGCCTGTCCTTGGAAACCGGTTTGGAGGACTTTCCGGTAAAGCGATATTTCCAATCGCAGTCAGGTGTGTATACGAACTGTATGGTGCATGTGAGATTCCGGTTATTGGATGTGGGGGGGTATCATCAGCAGCGGATGTACTTGAACTGATGATGGCTGGTGCATCTGCCGTTGAGATAGGTTCAGCATTGCGTGGGAACCCGGGGCTGTTCAGAGAGATTACTGGTAATCTGTACGGAACTGATGGTATATCTCCTGCAGAAATTGTGGGGTGCGCTCATGACTGATCAGCTCCCTGTCATCGTTGCGATAACCCGTGTCGTTGGGGAGACTCCTTCTGTAAAGACGATATTTTTTGACAGACGGTTTGATGCCGAACCTGGTCAGTTTGTGATGGTCTGGATTCCTGGGATTGATGAGATTCCAATGGCCCTCTCTGGACCAGATTCGATAACAGTCCAGGTTGTTGGCGATGCCACCAGGGTTTTGGGTGGGCTGCTTCCTGGAGATATGATTGGGATTCGGGGACCGTTTGGGAATGGCTTCTCTCCCAAAGGTCGTATTTTGGCAGTGGCAGGCGGTGTGGGTGCCGCACCGTTACTTCCTCTGGCGCAGCTGTATCCTGGCCTTACCTTTGTACTCGGGGCACGATCTGCTTCTGATCTTCTTTATACAAATTTCCTTAAAACTTGTTCAGATCTCATGATTGCCACTGATGATGGTTCTGCTGGATATCACGGGTATGTGGCAGGTCTTTTGCGCGATATGGATCTCTCTTGCTATGAAACGATCTGTGTATGCGGGCCTGAATTGATGATGAAATCGGTTTTTGATCTTCTTGATGCGAAAGGGGTTCTTCACAATGGGCAATTCAGTCTTCACCGGTACATGAAATGCGGTGTGGGATTATGTGGTTCATGTTGTATCGATCCTGACGGTTTTTGTGTGTGCCGGGATGGTCCGGTTTTCATGGGTGATATTCTTCGGAATAGCGAACTGGGTAGGCATCATCGTGATGCATCAGGAAGAAGATGCTGATTGGCGGGGTATGATCAAGATGCGTGAATCCGGGTTTCACCCCTTTCTATCCAGGCAGTACTCCTGTTCTAAACAAATTGTTTTAATATCTGTTCTTTCCAAAATATGGTTCAAATTTGCCTGTTTTTCGCCATTTACGAAAGACAAACCTTATACGTTCTTTGGTGCAACAAAGGTATGTAATCCATGCAGTGGGATATGGCGTAATCCACATCAAGCTGATACTCAAGCATGTGTGGTACTCTCAAACATCAACACAACGTCATATCCTGCTTTATGGTCATTTTTTGCGTGATAAGTTACAGTGAACATTGCTGTTCTGCTGAATCATTTTGATATGTTCTCTGTTCTATTCCTGTGCAGGATATCATGGCTGCGCTTTTTGATCGTCTACAGCAAATAGTTGAAGATCTGTGACTATTTCATCTTGAGAAAATTGGAATGTTTCTCATTGTGATCCAATTTGTGAATATCATTAAATGGATCCGGGATCCACTATTGTATCCCACGCTCATCACGAGCGTGGATTGCGGCGGTAATGTTGTTTTCGAGACTGGTTGCCTGCAAAGGTATATACGGTTCCGGGAGTAACATTAGAGGCCGTTTAGATGGGAACCCGAACGAGTATCACTGCGGTGATACAACGGGTTCGACAGAGGAA
>NZ_JAJRBM010000132.1 GCF_028679455.1 Methanospirillum sp.
TTTACCAGGAACTCTTTGGACTCACGATCGAACTTGCTATCGAAGGACTGACTACCTTCAAAGAGGGAATATCACTTTGGCAGCAGTCGATCGCGTCAGACCTGATGTACAACGGTGCTGACCCTTCCCTCCCTCAGGAGCGGCCTGGGCAGGAGATTTATTTTGAGACTGATGACATCGACGGATTCTGTGATCAGATCAAAAAGAGGCAGGTAAAACTGTTTCATGAGATACAAAAAACCCCTTGGCAGCAGCGGACGATCAGATTTTCTGATCCTGACGGGCATATGATCGAGGTTGGTGAATCCATGGAAGAAGTGATCAGACGAATTAGCAGAGAGGGCCATACACCTCAGGAAGTGGCTACTCTCACCTTCATGCCAGAAGAAATTATCAAAACAATTCTAAATCAGGGCTAATACCCTGAAAAAGTTCAGAGACAAACAGAAGAGTATTTCACCCCCGATCACCTACACCGATATCATGAGCAAAACCCCAGGAGTATGCCAGAGTTGTGGTATGCCACTTCTCTCCCAAACTGATTATGGAACCGAAGCTGATGGAACGTCTTCATCCCAGTACTGCCATTACTGTTACCAGAAAGGAGCATATACGGATCCGAATGCAACCGTGGATCAGATGGCTGAAAAAGCCGGTGCTATCATGACACAGATGTTTGCGATGCCTCCTGATAAGGCAAAAGAATTCAGTAAAATGCAGATACAGAATCTGTACCGCTGGAGTGGGAAGATAATTCCATCCTGTGAGAGTTGTGGTATGCCACTCATCTCGGATCAGGATGCCGGAACCGAAACTGATGGAACGCGAAGTTTGCGGTATTGCACCCACTGTTATCAGAATGGTGCTTTTACCGAACCAGACCTGACTCGTGAAACCATGGTAAAGAAGTATGCCCCCATGCTAGCCAGCCAGTACGGGATGCCAATCGCAAAAGCAGAAGAGATGGTTGAGCGGTTCACTGGTACGCTCTCACGCTGGCAGTAAACAACAAGGAGTTTTTAAATCTCTATCGTATTCAATAAACAGTACAACCAGGGTTTGGATAGAGGGACGCAAAAAACCACCACTTCGATAGTTCCCTGCCCTACTATTTCCCTCACGGATC
Organism: Methanospirillum sp.; assembly: GCF_028679455.1. Lineage (GTDB taxonomy): Archaea > Halobacteriota > Methanomicrobia > Methanomicrobiales > Methanospirillaceae > Methanospirillum. The sequence continues at coordinate 1,127 of NZ_JAJRBM010000132.1, forward strand.
TAAATAGATCAGAACTCCAACCCTGATGCAGAGATCAATATCAGTTTAAGGAAAAATAACACTTCAAAACGGTGAGATATGAGGATCTCCCTGATGATTCAGGGAGACCACGCAAGTGAGTGTTCAATCAGGTAACGATTGATTAATGGCATTTTGGTGAACATGGTAGGCCATGTCCCAGAAAATTGGAGGATTTTACATTCATTCATTAATTTTCTTTGCCATCTCCTGACCTGCCGCAAATGCAGTGTCCAGTTCTTTTTCATCTGGTACATAGAGCACTTCCATCGTGTCAACGACGGTAAATCCCGCAGTCTTCAGTTCTTCTGCGATCATCTTCGGTGCCCCGCCTTTGCCACCCATCGAGCCGAATGTCAGGGCAAACCGCTCGCCGGTCCGGTTGAAGTGTAGTCCCTTGAGATAGTATATCAGATCCCCGATGCTCGGATATGGCATATCATTGATGGTCGGAATACCCACCATAATTCCTTTAGATTCAAGAATATGCTTGACAATTTCAGACCGCTCATCCTCATGGAGATTGAAGACCTTCACCTCACATCCACCGGCCATAACCCCTTCTGCCAGAGCGTGGCCAATCATCTTGGTTGACCCGTGCATGGTGTCGTAGATGATGGTCACTTTCTTTTTCATGCCGGTTCCGGTTGCCCAGCCAACATAGGCATTCAAGATCTTTGAAGGGTCGGTCCATATCTGCCCGTGTGATGGCGCTATCATCTTAACTTTGCTGAGCAGGTCAAGATTGGTCAATTCAGTCGCCTTCTTGAGGAAGAGGTTGGTCAGCGGAACAATGAGGTTTGCATAGAACTTCTGGGCGGCATCCATCAGAACGTGTTCAGGGATATCAGTGTCAAGCCGTCCGGAATAGCAGAGGTGCTGACCGAATGCATCGTTTGGGAAGAGAATGCCATTCTCTGCATAGAGGGTGAACATGGAATCCGGCCAGTGAAGCAGTGGTGCTTCTACGAAGGCAAGGGTCTTTCCACCGATATCAAGAGTCTCCCCGGTCTTAACTGTTTTATATGTCGCATCTTTAAGAGCAGGATAGTGTCTTATCAACCCGTTTTTGCAGATATCAGTACAATAAATCGGTGCAGCCGGGAATCGTTTGTGAACTTCTACAAGTCCTCCGGAATGATCCTTCTCAACATGGTTCTGTACGATGATATCGATCTTCAGATCCTTTCCTTCACGAACACAGGCATCAGCGATCCGACCCCACATCTGGGCCGTCTGTCCAGGGTATACATTATCGATGAGAACCGTCTTTTCACCAAAGAGGAGGTAACAGTTGTAGGAGGTTCCATCAAGCGTGTAACCATGATAGGTTCTCAGATCCCAGTCAAGGGTTCCGACCCAGTAGACGCCATCAGCGATCTTATATGCTTCTGCTTTCATGTTTTTTACCACGTTCGTATTAGTTCGAACATTCTGTTGTATGCGAATGAATATAAAGATTCTGATCATATCTGAAAAGGTGAACCTGGTAAGAGCCCATGAACAGGAACCGGAAGGGGACGTAACACTATTTGCAACAAAAACAAGCGTTGTGGCAATAGATAGTCTCATCAAACGACGAATTCTACGCATGATTGCAGGTGGTGAGATCTCGTTTGATCAGATCGTTTCACAGACTGGCAAGGCAAAATCAACAATATCTGTTCATCTGCGGGATCTTGAAACTGCAGGGCTGATCAACTCAAAACCTGATCCTGATGATCACCGTAAACGCCTGCTCTCCATGAACTCAGAACCTATCGGACGTCTCACCAATACTGACCGGGAATATGCTGAGGAATACCTGTATACAAAAAATGGAAATCTTCCTTTTTCTGAGGGGGACATCGCCTCATACTTCAAGTACATGCTCAGGGTAATCAGAACCGAGGCAATGAACCTGGGGATGAATATTGATCCAATCCTGGAGCGGGCGGGGATAAGGATCGGAAAGGTGCTTGCCCCCCTCGTGGCAGATCCTACAGTAGCAGGAAAAATATCAAAAATGAATCAGTTTTGGCAGGCAAACGGCCTTGGAATGATCAATCTGGTGGCAGAAGAACCACTCACCCTGCGGGTTGAAGGATGCTTTGAATGCCAGGATCTGCCAATCACCGGGCATGGATCATGTGCATTTGATATCGGGGTTCTTTCGTCACTCTTTGCAGAAGAGTTTCAGGATCAGCCGGAAGTCGTTGAAGTTGAATGCTATTCATCCGGGTTTGATCACTGCACATTTGTGATAACCAGTCGAAATACTCTGGTACCGACAGGAAAATATGAGGAAAAATCAAAAGGGGAAGTGATATAACCCATGAAAGGGCATATTACTCATTACATTACCTAAATCAGGTTCTGTTGCTTTTTTCTAATTCTCAATGATTCGCGACTTATTTATTGGGGATTCATGATGACGAATGAAACTACCAGAACTATTCCGAGAACGATGAGCACACAGCATCCCGATAATGTCACCACTCCATTCTTTGCAGCAAATCCTGAATTGAGCGGAGAGGATGAAGTAAGGGAGGCTTTTTATATCTTCTCCCATCTGGGATGTACTGAACAGATGTGGGATTGTGAAGGTAAAGAAGTTGATAATTTTGTAGTGAAGAAACTGCTCTCCCGGTATCCGGAGTACTTCCATGAACACCAACTTGGAAAAGACAGATTGCTCACCCTTCGGGTACCGAATCCTGAATTTGAGCGTGCTGAGGCCAAAATTCTCCTTGAGACCCTGGGATCTATTCCCCGGTCTTATGACATCGCTTCGCTCTTTTACGGTGACGAAACACCTCCGATTTTTGAGGTCATACTCCCGATGACCACATCATTCTCGTCGATTGACAATTTATACCAGTATTACCGGGACTTTGTCATAGGACAACAGCACCAGCGACTTGGAGGCCGGGACAGGACAATTGCAGACTGGATCGGGTCATTTCACCCAGACCGAATCAATGTGATCCCACTCTTTGAGGACCGGGAAGGGATGCTCCATGCTGCAGAGATCGTAGGGCGCTATATGCAGGATAAACAGCTCCCCTATCAGCGTGTCTTCCTCGCACGATCAGATCCGGCAGTCAACTACGGCCAGATAGGAGCAATTCTGCTGAACAAGATCGCACTCTGGCGGTTATCAGTTCTTTCAGAAGAGACCGGAGTTCCGATCTGTCCGATTATCGGAGCAGGATCTGCACCTTTCAGAGGAAACCTTCGACCTGATACCGTACACCGGGTGGTAGAAGAGTATCCGGGTGCTTACACCTTCACCATCCAGTCTGCGTTTAAATATGATTATCCTCTTCATGAAGCAGCAGAAGCAATCCGGTTCCTTGAAGAACGGGACCTCAAACCCGCAAAGACTATTGATATTGAGCAGTCTCTTGATCTGTTGGATCGATACTCTGCAGAATATCAGAAACAGATCATTTCTCTGGCCCCGGTTATTAATCGAATCGCCAGTCATATCCCGGGAAGGAGGAAGAGGAAACTACACATAGGCCTCTTCGGATACTCCCGGAGTATGGGAGCTGTATCACTCCCAAGAGCAATCACCGTGACCGCTGCATTATATTCAGTAGGGATTCCACCGGAAATTCTGGGTATAAACGCTCTATCAAAGGAAGACATCACGTTCCTGAAAAAGACCTATGTAAACTTTGAAGCAGACATGACTGATGCAGTCAGGTACCTAAATCCGGAGTCTACGTACTTACCTGAAGAAGTTGCCAGTGCAGTGGAACAGATCGTCCCAGTTAAACCAGACTCAGAACATCAAAATATCGCCCACAGAATCGAGACAGGCCTTGCAGCATGCCAGATGGAGAGTTTCACCGATCTAATCCTTCAGGCAGGCCATATCCGAAAATTCCTCGGATAACGAACAGAAATCACCGGGGAAAGCCCAAACCCAATTTTTGGATCTCGTCCTGATACCTTTAAACCTTCATCAGGAGATATTTCAATAACCGGTTCGACAAACCGAGACACAATTCTCCAAAGAGTATCTGATTTTTGATATTTACAACATAATAAAATTTGATACATACAATCGCAGGAAGATGAGGGGCATGGGCAATCAGATCAAAGTATTCTATTTTACCAACAACGGAGGAGTGAGACCTAATAATGAAGATAGTCTGCTCATTACTAAAACGCTGGTATCGGATACCTCTATGGAAGAACCTGGATCATATCAGAGTGACCAGGGTGAAGAAATTTTTTGTGTGGCTGACGGAATAGGAGGGGCTGAAAAAGGAGAAGTGGCCAGTAACCTAGTTCTTTCCACACTCATGGAGTTACAGGATACCATCAGGGATGAACCATCTCTCACCACTGCTCTTTTTCAGGGAAAAAATGCCCTTGATCACTATGCAAATGAGCATCAGGAAGCCTTCAATCTGGGGTGTACCGTTGCGGGAGTCTGTATCAGGGAAGACTCACTCCTCGCCTTTAATATCGGTGACTGCAGAGTATATCGGATCAATGGTAATTTTTTTGAACAGGTTACCCGTGATCATTCGGTGGTTCAGGCTCTATTTGATGAAGGGTTGATCACCGAGGAGGAGATGAGACATCATCCACGGAAAAACGTGGTGACTTCATCAGTATCAGGCGATGGAAACCCCGATTCGATGAAAGTGTATACCACCGGAATACACATCAGGTCCACAGATATCTTCCTGATCTGTTCAGACGGGATCTGGGGATGTTTCTCTCATGATGAACTTGAACTCATATACCAGCGGTTCCAGGGGTATGAGTACTGCGAGAAGATACTTCATGCAGCATTAGCCAGAAAAGCATCAGACAACATATCTGCCATACTTATTCAGATATCATCTATCGAATGACCCCCAACGATCCCCCAACTATCAGAGAAAGCACCATCCCTGACAACCGGAGAGGAACCGCTGGACCCCGCGATATCACGGAGTATGTAGAACCCCAGCAGATTGGCCCGATGTTTCAGGGTTACCAACTGGTCAGGCAGTTTCCCGCTACCGGAGGAGAAGCCGATATCTGGCTTGTCCAGAAAGATTCAGAATATAGCGTACTGAAACATTATCGCCTGGGAATCGAACCAAAACTTGAAGTTCTTGAGAAGGTTTCCGAAATATCACGCCAGAATTCTAAACATCTGATCAGGATTTTTGCACATGGATTTGATGAAGAGACCCAACGATGGTTTGAGATCCAGGAGTACGCACGAAACGGTTCACTAAAAGATCTTATCAAGACGCACCAGATTGGAATGGTTCAGTTCAGAACCATCATCGAAGAGATATCAGCCGGCCTTGATGCCCTGCACCGATCAGGTATTTTGCACCTTGATCTGAAACCAGCCAACGTTCTGATACGAAGTCTGCGACCATTGAACCTGATTCTCATCGATTTTGGAATCTCTACCCTGCTTGATGCAGAATTTTCAAGACAGATCACCTCAACAAAAGGAACCCCGATGTACTGGGCACCTGAACAACTTGCGAATGTGGTCGGAAAAGAGGCTGACTTCTGGGCTTTGGGTGTTATTGGTCTTGAGATATTCACTAGAAAACACCCGTTCGAAGGAGTTAACCACAACATCATCCTTGCCACGCTTTCAACCAAAGGGATCCAGGTTCCATCAGATGTTCATCCAAAAGTCGCAATTCTGCTCAAAGGACTCCTGACAAGAAATCCCAAAAAAAGATGGGGGATCAGAGAGGTTTCGGCATGGCTCGCCGGACGACAGAATATCCCGGTCTTTTTTGAGATAGAACAACCGGTAGGCAGAGAGGAGATCGCACCATACTCATTCAGAAACGAACAATATGGGGGTCTGACAGACCTGACATATGCTCTGATCAGTGATCCGTCTGCCTGGAAAGATGCCAGAATGCATATCGGAAGGGGATATCTGACCAGGTGGCTGGAAAAGACCGAGCAGTATGGTCAGGCAGTTGAGATCGAAAAATACGCAGAACAGTACCCGGATGAGGATGAACGGCTACTATACCTGATGGCACGGTTCAATCCACAGATTCCGTTTACATTTCTGGGAAAATCACTTGACGTTTCGAATATCGCCCAGTACCTGTACCGGTATATGCATCACCAGAACGATGACCTGGAGAAGCGTATCATATCCATGCTCTTTTCTGGTGAATTAAACAGAATTTTCCGGACATTTTCTGAAATTACCGGAGAACAGCAAAGTTTATCCGAGATTAACCGGATGTTCTCCTGGTTATCAACCAATCCCCGGGGGACTGATGAGAAACGCCAGTTGTATGATTTTCTCAACGTATTGAAAGAACGCGAAGAGATCGGGATACCAGAAGAGTGGGATACCAGGGCTGTCTTAAAACTTGGAGAGATCAGAGAACGTTTTCTCAGGCACGGGTATGAAGATGATTCAGTACGGGTTGAAACTGAACTGATAAATGCCTGTAAAAATGCAATCAGCTCAGAATCAAGTGAACCTGATCTCCTGGTGGCCCTTGCATCCGTGGCTGAAGAGGCAGGTCTTGTCGAATACGTCTCCCCCTGCCTGAAGAAAGCTTCAAACACAGATATCAGAATCATCAGCCTGCTCTTCAGTAAGAAAAAGGGAATACACAGGTTCAAACTCTACAAACAGATGCGGGTTGAGTATGAAACTAATCTTCACGCACTCTCTTCTGATCCCTGGAGAGAACCAATCGATTTCTGGGCACAACAATATTTCCGATTATCAGGGGAGAAAGACCTGCCAGCAGCCATGTCAGTTGCTGAGCGAATTATTGAGATGGATAAAACCCATGGTGAAGGTTGGGCTATGAGGGGAGTCTGCCTTACACGATTGGGCCGGGTGAAAGAAGCTGAGTTTTTCCTGAACCATACCACAGTACGGTCATCACAGAATCCGATGGTATGGCAGATACTCGGAGAATTGCACGTGATAACAGGAAATTTTGATGAAGCAGAACGTTCCTTCAAGAAAGGACTTACCATAGTCCCGGACTATCCGGGGATACAGTTAGGGTTCATTAAACTTGCTGCATCACAGAAAAAATATCACCAGGTTATCGATCTCTGCACCGCTGCGTTGAACCATGAACCAGATAATCAGGGATTTCTGTTACAAAAAGCAGAAGCTCTATTTGCTATCGGGAGAGTTCAGGAAGCAACAGATCTATTTGAGCAGTATCTAAAGGTCTCACCAAAGCACACCGAGATACGTATGTGTCTGGCACGCTGCTATATCAAACTCAAACATCATAAAAAAGCCGAACAATCAATCAACATTCTTCTGGAGCAGGGTGTTACAGATCCACAGGTATTGCGTCTGAAAGCATATCTCCTCCTCATTGCAGGCAGGATCAGGGAAGCATTAACCTATCTGGATCAGACACTGCAGCAGGATCCTAATGATGAATGGACGATCCGGATCAAAGCTGATGCCTATCTCTCATTAAAGGAATTTGGGAATGCCCTTGGCAGTATCAGTCAAATCCTTGATAAAAATCCTGAAAATTACCAGTTCTGGGAGAAACTTGGAAAGATACTGCTTTCGTTGGGATTTTACTCCCTATCTGAGGATGCATTTAAAACAGCCATTGATGGAGGAAGAAAGTCATCAGAACTCTGTATTCAGTATGGAGATACACTACGTCTGAAGGGAGAGGATAGATATGGCCGGATCTCCTCGTATCATGAAATAGCAAATCATCCACTCCCCTGGAGGGTCAGCCAGTTATTCCTGAATATCTGGGACTCCCGGGTTCTTACCCCGGACCTGATAAAAAAGATTCAGGAGGCATCTGCATGGTATGACCAATCGATTCTGCTCGGGGGAGATGAAACAGTAATAGCAAATCGTAAAGGTATCATCGCCTGCGTACAGGGAGAATATGAGCAAGCAATAAAACTATTGAAACCACTCATGGAGTCCCAGACACTTCAGCCTGCGTATCTCACCAATCTGGCATGTACTTATGTGCTTATGGGAGATTTAGACCGAGGAACCAGTCTGTTTCGACAGGGAATAAGTAGATTTAACAAAAATGCATATCATCTTGATCGATATGCGGGGATGTATTTCAGATATATTGGGGATTTCGAGACTGCTCTGGATCTGATAAACCAGGCAGTACAGGCGAATTCCAGCAGGGATCCGATCATCTCCTATCATCAATACCTGATTATGACCAGCCTGAACCATACAGATCACGCCAGAGAGGTTGCAACCTATATCACAAAGATCGATCCATGGTTCAACCGGTCTGAGAAATCATGAGTTGTCCTTTTACAGCACAATGCTCAATACTTATGAGATTAAGTATTAGATAACAGACGCATGGATGCAATACAGCAAGAAGGCCTTTCAGGGTGGATGTGAGGGAATTATGGGATCAAATAGTCTGCAGATACAATGACACTTCAGAAAATTTGCGATGTGTGTGGGATGGCAAACCCGGCCACCGAGATGATATGCCAGCGATGCTTCTCTGATCTCTCACGAAACCGGCCGGTAGACAGCAGAGCAGTCAGGAAGACTGAACCGGCGGTACCACAACGGAGATCCTCACTCAGGATCATGGAGAAGCCTCAGTTTGACCAGGATAAAACAATACGTGAGGTTGCTCCACTCCAACTGGTTATGGGACCTAATCTTATCATTACCGTTCATAACGGTGATACTATCGGGCGTGACGCAATCGGAAGCCGGATTCTCAATCAGCATAGTGCCGTGTCACGTCACCATGCAACATTCAAATATATGAATGGAAAATGGCTGGTTCGTGATGAAGATTCCACGAATGGAACCTACATTAATGGAAAGAAACTGGGGGAGAGTAAA
>NZ_JAJRBM010000133.1 GCF_028679455.1 Methanospirillum sp.
AGACGTTTTATACTTTAAATAGGGTGGTCAAAAACGAAGTAGCGCGACCTTATAAACCCCTGGTCAAGAATCAAGTGGCATTAACACAAATTCCTTGAGTTCCTTGATCTTCAGGAACACTGTACGGTATCACCATTTCAGAGGCAAACCGGGATATCTCCGGGATCTGTCCATTATTTATGCAATAAATCTCTCCCACTCATCTGATCGTTACTCCCGCATAGATCAATCCAGAGTTTAACCCTTCCATATGTCATACCGGGCAGTCCATACACTTTTGAATCAAATTGCATTCCTGATGAGTAACCGGTTTTCTGAGTAACCGGATACGATAAGGGATCGTGTCATAGGCATGAGAAAACTTGAAACTCGAAGGTTCTGGTATAAGAAAAAAGGAAAATAAAAAAAATCAGGGGGTTACGATGTTAAACCCTGGATCAAACACATCGAGCATAGAGACAAACCGGTCAAATACATCTGCATCACCGGAAGTGGTAACATCTTCCAGAGTTGCTGAAGGATCAAGAGCCAGCTGTTCAAGAGTCTTGCGTGGCATCTCAACGGTTACATCTGCAGTTGGTGATGATGTATCCACCCAGTACTCGAGGACTTCATTCTTTACCTGAATAAGTGCACTATCACCGGTATCTGTCAGTTTCAGATTGATCTGGTAGTTCTCATCCTTTGCTTTCTCTCCGTTGACCCTGACTGAGATATAATCCAGTAACTGTCCCACGGACATAGCAGACATGATATCAGGTGAAATGCCGCTCATCTCTTTGATCGGAATGGTTCTTCTGAGGTCCTGGGCTCCGGAGAGGTATGCATTCCTGGCGGTTCCTGAAACTTCCTGGTATCCAAGTTGCTCAAGTGCTGCTGCTTCCATCTCCCTGGCCTGCATATTTGTCGGGTCAGCAAATACCAGGTAATTTGCAATACAGGCTACCAGTTCATACTTTCCGGCATCATAATCCTGCTGTAGTTTTCCCAGTGCCGCATCTGGCCCTCCCATGTATGAGGTGATCTCTTTTGCATACTCTTCCGGAGCGAGACGATTGAGGTTTATGGGATTTCCATCATAAAATCCGAGATACTTCTGGTAGGTAGCCTTAACTCCCATGTACATCTGGCCATAGAACCCATAGGTGTACCAGAACTCCTTCAGAGAATCAGGAGGATGGATCATGTTTGAGATCTCATCCATGGTGTATCCCTTATTGATGAGATTCAGGGTTTGATCGTTGACGTATTTGTACAAATCACGCTGGTTCTCAAGAATCTCAATAACTTTGTCGTTACCGAACCGTGGCCAGTGATGAGAGCTGAACATGACCTCAGCCTTATCACCGTACAGTTGTCTGACTTCATCGAGAGATCGTGCCCAGGCGAGTGGATCACGGACCTGTGCACCACGAAGGGTCAGGAGATTATGGAAGGTAGCCGTACAGTCTTCAGATACCAGAAGGGCGTTCTTCTGTGGGAACCAGATATCAAGTTCTACCGGTGCCTCGGTATTTTCTGAAAGATGGAACTCCATGTTCACTCCATCTACGGTAACCTTCTGCCCGGTGTGGGTGATATCCATGGTTGGCGGAATGAGAGATGCTGTTCCGACTGAAGGGCTCTTTCCAAGACCGATGTCAATGTTTCCTTTGGTATCCTTGGGTAATTGTATACCATATTGGTAGGTAGCCCTGCGTTGCATGGCATTGCCAGCATAGACATTCTCGGCTAACGCATGATCCATGAAGTTTTCAGGAGCAATGATCTGAACATCTCCGTTTGCTACGTCTTCTTCAGAGACAACTCCCTTTACTCCCTGGTAGTGGTCAGCGTGAGGATGCGAATAGATAACTGCTTTTACCGGATAGTGGCCGATTGTCTTGTTCACCAGATCCATTGCAGCCTTAGCTGTCTCGACAGATGTCATGGGATCAACGATAATCCAGCCGGTATTACCCTTGATAATGCTCATTGATGTGACATCATATCCTCTGACCTGATAGATGTCGTCCGTTACATTGAATACTCCATTAATATTGTTGAGCTGGAACTGCCGGTAGAGTAATGGATTTATCGTATCCGGCCTGGTTCCATTGGCAATGGCTTTGTATGCCTCCATATCCCATGCAGTAATCCCGGGATATGGAGATGGGATAATCAAGGGATCATCGGTTCCTATAAACCCTTTATTTGCAAAGAGAAAATCCTCATCATTGTTATTCCATGCAGGAGTGTTGTTTTTCTCCTCCTGAATGGCAATGGTGTATTGCGTTGCATCATTCCGATCATCAGCATATACTGTCCCGCATAACAGAATGAGACAGAATAATCCTATACACGCCCACTTTAATCTCATACGGTTCAACGAAAAATCTAGTTTTAATAGTGATAAATTATTCGAAATGTGACCGGATATTATCTTGTTTCTTCTATAAATCGTATAAATCAGGATTTTACCGACAGACACACTATAATCAGAACGTGGGAGCGTACCATCAGGGATACTTTCTGTATTCTCAATATTTTCCGATGGTACTATCTTCGGTAATTCTGTATATGCAGGTAAATAATGCAACATGAAATTACTCTTCCCGGTCTCGAAAAATGACCGGTGATAGTCCTCTGGTAAGCGAATATCGAGTGGTGAACAATAGAAATTTGGTAACTATTCAGCCCCTCTCAGCGCTCCCAACTGATTTATCGTAATTTCTTCTAAAAAATCGCTTATTTGCCTGAACAACCAGAGAAATACCGAAAGATCTTAGTATAATGAGAGTAAA
>NZ_JAJRBM010000134.1 GCF_028679455.1 Methanospirillum sp.
TCAAACTAAATCAAATCATTAAATTACCACAAATAACCCTCAATGGGTAAGAATGAGAGAAAAATCCACAGAAAAGATTACTCAACTTTATTCGACGAAGGGAACAATATCAGATTGTTCGTATCTGAGTGAGAGACCATGGTTCTGGACTACAAACCGAGATAACAGACCCAATAGCCCCTGAATATTCAGCATGATCAGGAACAGTAATATCAAGACTGATCAACTCAGATATCCTGGAAACGATATCCGTATTTGCTGAAACTCCTCCGGTAAAAGTGATTACGGGAACCATAGATAGTCGGGATGCAAGTGAGACGGTCCTTCGTGCAATAGCATCATTGATACCTGCAACGATCTCAGGAATGGGGTACCCCTGTGAAAGCAGCCCAATCACTTCAGACTCTGCGAAGACTGTACACATAGACGAGAGGCGCAGTGGCTGAATACCGGTACCGATATTTCCAAGATCCGAAAGAGAAAGGTTCAAAGTATCAGCCAGAATAGAGAGAAATCTCCCAGTACCTGCAGCACATTTATCATTCATTGAAAAATCAGTAACTTTTCCCTTCTCCTGAACAGATATCACCTTTGCATCCTGACCACCGATATCAATGACTGTACGACAACCCGGGACAAGGTAAGTAGCACCCTTTCCATGACAACCGATCTCATTACTGATACCTGATGCTCCAGGAACCATCTTTCTGCCGTATCCGGTTGCAACAATCTCATCAGGGTTTAATCCCGTTTCAATAACCATAGTCGAGATCAAATCGCCGATACTCTGCTCGTATGAGACTGTGGAAGGAACAGTATGGAGCAGCCATGATGAACCTGTCCATAATGCACCTTTGATCCTGGTTGAACCCGCATCAATCCCCAAAACTGATTTACAAGACGAATCAGATAAACTGCCTTCTGATACTTTTTTTTCCATTCCTACCTTCTTTATCAAGAACACCGGTCCGGTGATTTACTGGAAGAGACCAGGAGAAGCCCTGCAGCCCGCCGTATTCCCCGTATCTGATACCCGGCTTTTTTAATTCGGCAGATGAGGTCAGATTGGGAGAAAAAATGTGCCTTCGAGAGAAATGTGGATGAAGTATGTTCCTTCTGATGATATGCACCGGGTTCATGTTCACTATCAAGAGAGACAACAATCAGTGAACCACCCCGAAGAAGAACCCGGTGTACCTCATAAAGAACATTATCCGGATCATGAACAAACTCAAGGACCGTGATGAGAAAAACCTGTGAGACCGCTTCGGTCTGAATAGGGAGCAACTCTCCATCCCCCCGGATTATTCCAATACCCCGTTGATATGCTTTTTTACAGAGAGGAAGTGACAGGTCAATACCATACGGTATACCTAATGCAACAGAAAACTGTCCTGACCCACATCCTACCTCAAGTATGAGCCCGCTTCCTTGAGTCAGAAAGGGACGGATGAAGGCAATCTGCTGTTGAAAAAGATCGTGGTGTCTATCAAACCACCCATCATATGCGTCAGCAGAGGCCACAAACGGGTTATCCTGCAACAGGGTTTCCATCAGTATTCCCATGTATCCGTACCAGGATCTGTTCTCTGGTTTTTGTATCTATCCGCCGGAGTTTATCGAGATCCGGCTTTCCATCATAGTAATAGTAGAAAAGAACGGAGACATAATCCTCACAGATATCCATCACTTCCCTGCGGAACCTGATCTCAATATTTGTATCACCGATCCAGCCCTTTATCGAAAACCCGTCTTTGAGTTCATATTTAAAAAAACCGGGACCCATCGTTCCGAGCATCATCACAGTGCCAAAATTTTTCAGAAATTCAACAAATGGTTCAGTAATCGGGGCGTCAAGGATGACCTCCCTCATAAAAGCACCATCAGTACAGACTTTATGCCTGACTGATCTGACTATTCGCACTCCGGGCCACCTCCCGAATTACCTGAACAGCCCTGATGCATTCTTCATCAGTGGTAAACCATGAGAGACTCAACCGCACCGAGCCTCTCCCTCCATCAGTTTCTTTATGGACGAGCGGAGCACAATGCAATCCCGAACGGGTGATAATCCGGTATGCCCTGGTAAGAATAAACCCAAGATCTTCATTGTCAAGACCATCAATATTCAGGGAGATGATGGGGAGGTCTGGTGTTTCATTATAGATCGTAATATTAGGTTCAGCTTTCAGCCCATCGATCATCATCCGGCTCTGCCTGATACCTTTCTCTTCGATAGACTTCTGCCCGGTTGTCTGAATAAAATCTATTCCTGCGGTGAGTGCGGCAAGGCCTGGAAAATTATGGGTCCCGGCTTCGAATCGTTCTGGCAAATCCCTCGGGTGGTTGAGTGAAACTGAATTTGAACCGGTTCCACCATATCGTATCGGTGTGATCTCTTCAGGATCCTTAATTATAAACCCACCGGTTCCGGGAATGCCGAACAGTGCTTTATGCCCGGTAAATGCATAGGCATCAATCGCGAGTTGATCGAATACAAGCGGAACGTGCCCGGCAGTCTGGGCACCATCTGCAATGACATATACTCCAGATTCATGGAGAATCTTTCCGGCACGATCCAGGTCCTGTACAGAGCCAAGTACATTGCTCCCATGGTTCAGCACCGCAAGTTTCGTTTCTGATCTGACAGAATCAGAAACAGTATCCAGATCGAGATATGCACCCTTCATGGGAAGAAGCGTCAGTTCAATCCGCCCTGCCTGTTTTAATTCCCATAAGGGTCTGAGTACCGAATTATGTTCAAGCACCGAAGAAATAACATGAACTGGACCGGAATGAGCTGAAAGGAATCCATGAATAAGCGTATTCAGTGCATCGGTTGCATTATGTGAGAAGAGAACCCGTTCTTCATCACACACACCAAGCAGACCAGCAACCGCTGTTCTGGCATCCCAGATATAGTCCTGAGCATCAGAACCTGAACTTCTTCCACCCCCGACAAACGGAGAAATCAGAGACTCCTGAACTGCGTTCAACACCTGCGGTGGTTTCGGCCAGCTGGTCGCGGCATTATTCAGGTAAACAAATTCAGATGCATCGTCCCTTAACATTGGTGTTCTCAAATATGATGAAATAATATTTGTCTCTTCATATTCTCAAAGATGACGATTTTTCCCTGAACCATTAATAGTTTCAACTATTGAATGAAATGATTTGATACTCCAAAAAAGATCCCACAAGTATAAATAGAATATATCAGATCTGTTAACTATGGAAATTAAAGTCCCTGAAGTAAATCTCCAATATAAGAAATATACAACACCAAAAGTACTGCCTTTGAACCCCTTTGGTGATGAGCATACCTGCAGTGGTGGAGCAGGAGATATCGGTTGTGGTGCTGGATCGTGCGCAGCAAGAGATTGTGTAACTAATGGGGCAGGAGCCCAGGTAGCACGATCTGATATTATCAGGGAAGATAATTGATTTTATCTCCCTCATACGATGTAGAATGCAAGGCATTCTTAAGTTAATAGTTTTTTTCGAAGATAGTGACTGCTTTGTTTTCCTCAATTGTCGTTACAATCCGGTAGATATTTTTACCTCTTGGTAATGACTTCGACATTAAATCAAAGCCTTTTAAAACCGAAGCGAGGTGCACTTCTTCGTAAAAGTATTCTATGTACGATGAATATCAAAGCTACAAATAACTATGACTGAA
>NZ_JAJRBM010000135.1 GCF_028679455.1 Methanospirillum sp.
CAGCCTATATCAATGAGAAAAATCCCGACCTGCTCACCGGCTGGAATTTTACTGATTTCGATCTTCCCTTCATCCTCGGGAGAATAAGAAAACTCAATATTCCGGGAGACGTTCTGGCAAGGCTGAAAGGACCATCCGAACGAAGTACCATCCGTGGAAGGGTTGAATTTGATCTGCTTGCTGCATACAAACGGATGCAGAGTTCAAAACTCGATTCATACCGGCTTGATGCGGTGGGAGAGCGGGAAGTAGGAGATGTGAAGGCCTTTCATTACTCCCCAGGAATGACCTCATCATTCTGGAAAGAGAGTCCTGCCCAGCTCATTGAATATAACTATAAAGATGTCGAACTCTGTGTCAAGATCAACCAGAAGAACAGCATCATTGAATTTTATCAGGAGATTTCAAGGTATGTCGGATGCCCACTCGACCGGACCCTGAACTCCTCAAACGTCATCGACATTTACATTCTGCGTAAAGCGTTTGGAAGATTTATCCTGCCATCAAAAGGATATGCCGCAGGTGATGAATTTGAGGGAGCAACCGTTTTTGATCCAAGTCACGGACTGAAAGAAAATGTCGTGGTTCTGGATCTGAAATCCCTGTATCCGATGGCGATGATGACGATCAACGCCTCTCCAGAGACCAAAGATCCTGAAGGTGACCTGATAGCTCCGAATGGAATCAGGTTCAAATCTCATCCTGACGGGCTGACCAGAAGCATCATTAGTGAACTCCTGAAAGAACGTGATGAAAAGAAAAATACGCGGAATTTGTATCCGTTTGGATCGCAGGAGTATCATCTCTATGATATGCAACAGAACGTGATCAAGGTGATCATGAACACCTACTACGGGGTGAGCGGATACTCGCGGTTCAGACTCTATGACCGTGAGATAGGCGCAGCTGTCACCTCGGTTGGCAGGGCAATCATCGAACATACCAGATCGATCATCGAATCAAAAGGGTTTTCAGTGATCTACGGGGATACCGATTCCTGTATGGTGCAGTTACCACCCGGAGATCTGGAACAGACCATTCACATAGCCAGATCAATTGAGAAGGAACTGAACGAAAGTTATGATCAGTTTGCTAGGGATGTCCTCCATGCGGATCATCACTTTTTCTCGATCAAATTCGAGAAAGTATACCGTCGATTCTTCCAGGGCGGGAAGAAGAAACGGTATGCAGGCAACCTCATCTGGAAGGAGGGAAAGGATGTGAATGAGATTGACATGGTCGGGTTTGAAGCAAAACGATCAGACTCACCACTCCTGACCCGTGAAGTAATGAAAGAGGTGATGAACAGGATCCTGAAAGGAGCCGAACTCCCTGAGATTAAACAGTATCTCGGAGAAATCATTCGCAAATACCGCTCGGGTGGATATCCACTTGATGAGATCGGCATCCCCGGAGGAATTGGGAAAGGACTTGCAGATTATGACATTGCTGATGCCCAGATTAGGGGAGCTAAGTACGCGAACGAAAATCTGGGGATGAACTTTGGGAAAGGGAGTAAACCCAAGCGGCTCTATATCAAATCAGTTTCAGGCAAATATCCAAAGACCGATGTGGTCTGTTTTGAGTACGGGGATCAGGTGCCGTCTGAATTCATCGTTGATCACGAACTCATGCTTGATAAAACGATCAAACAACCGATATCGAGGATCCTTGAACCCATCGGATGGACATGGACTGATATGGATCCCACCCGAACCACGCTATCTGATTTTTTCTGATAATAATGGATATGAACATACAGATTCCCAGGATCGTCATAGCCGGAATCCATAGTAACTGCGGTAAGACAACCGTTGCACGTGGTCTGATGGCGGCCCTGGTTAAACGGGGTTTTAATGTTCAGCCGTTTAAGATAGGACCCGACTTTATCGATCCCAGCCACCATACCAGCATCTGCGGCAGAGTATCACGTAATCTCGACCCCGTGATGATGGGAGAACCGCAAGTAATGGAGACCTTCATCAATACCTGTAACGGAGCAGACATTGCGGTCATTGAAGGGGTGATGGGGATGTACGACGGACAGGACGGGACCTGGGAGGGCAGTACTGCTCATGTTGCCCGAATACTTGAAGCTCCGGTGATCCTGGTCATCCCGGTGAGCGGGATGTCAGGCAGTGTACACGCTATAGCCGAGGGATTCAGCAAGCACGATCCACAGACAAGACTGGCAGGGGTGGTCCTGAATATGGTCGGAAGCCCCAGGCACAAAGCACTCCTGCAGGTAAGAAAATCAGTTGAACAACTTGGTTTCATACCAGTGACCAGCGATCTGGAGATTGGAAGCAGACACTTGGGGCTTTACATGGGGGAAGAGATGGAGATCCCGGAGGGATTGGCAACTCTCCTCGAAGAGCATGCCGATGTATCAAAAATTATCAGTATCGCGAGAACCGCTCCCCCTCTGACGTGGGAAGAGGGCTTCGAAACTTCTGACCCCGCAATGGTTCGTATCGCGGTAGCCAGAGACTCCGCATTCTGTTTTTATTACCAGGACAATCTGGACAGACTCAGAAGACATGGGGCTGATCTGATCTTTTTCAGTCCTGTGAGTGACAGCCTCCCTCAGGTTGATATGATCTATCTGGGAGGAGGATACCCGGAGTTGTATGCACAGGATCTTGAGAACGGTCCTGCCAGGGACCAGATTAAGACAGCCGGAGAGGCGGGGATGCCGATATATGCCGAGTGTGGCGGACTCATGTATCTGGGTAGGGGGATCACCGGAATAGAGGGAAGAAGATCTACATGGACCGGTCTTCTCCCTGCTGAAGCAGTCATGGAGAAACGATTTCAGGCACTCAACTATACAGTTGGGATTTTTTCAGGGGGTCCATCGGTTGCACCTGCAGGAACCGGGATCCAGGGGCATGAATTCCATTATTCACGGCTTAACCCGGACCGCGATGCCAGGTATGCAATAGATCTCTCACGGGGGAAAGGTATCACCGATGGAAAGGACGGGATGTATACAGAAAACTGTATGGGTTCGTATACTCATGCGTACTTTTCAGAAAAAATGACGGCGGGGCTTATCAGGGCAGCCCGGATATACCAGAACCGGTAACTATCCAAAACAGGATATTTCGCGTTCCGGATCAGAGAACAGTTCTGAGTTTCTGTCCAAAGACCGGGAAGAAATCTTTTTTTCGTGACATTACACCAGAAAGTTCGACCGGTTGGCGGCCATACCCAATCCGTTCCAGCAAACTGGCATCTCCAGTTGCATAGAGATAACTCACCTGTCCTATGACATCGGTGAAGAGTACAATGTACAGGTCAACACCGGTTTTCTGTCGAAGCACGGACAACGCTTCTCTTATCTCTTCGTCGTGAGCGGTATGGTACTGATCTGATGCGGTCATCACCTGGGCGATGACAACTGCCTTCTCATAAAGGGTGTATTCTTTCACATCACGGGTGAGCAATTCCTCTGGAGGTACCAGATCAAGGTCCATACCCTTCTGAATTAACGTACTGCCAAACTCCACCGGATCGCGATCGATAAGCCTGGAGAGGTATTCTACTGCCTCCCGATCCCGTGCAGTAGTGGTTGACATCTTC
>NZ_JAJRBM010000136.1 GCF_028679455.1 Methanospirillum sp.
CAAACTGCTTGTGTGCTGCATCAGCCTGCTCACGGGAAGCGTCAGCCTTGCGGTAACACTCAACCATCAGATCATGGTGCTTCTGAGCGTCCTCAGCAAGCACAGTAACCCGCTCATGAATTTCAGAGGCCTGGCGGCGGTACTCCTTCGCCGTTGTGATCTTCTCTTTGACCTCTTTGTTCTGCTCTATCTCAGCTTCCTGCTCACGGAGTTGTTCTTTCAGCAGTTTGATCTTTTCGATCAGTTCACGTTCCTTCTCGGTCGTGAAAACTTCTGTCTGCTGTCTGAACTCCATGCTCTCGATCTGCTTGTGGAGCTCCTTGATGCCACGGCTCTTGATCCCACCGTGATCCTTTTTGAAGGAGTCGATATCAGCAAACAGAACATTGGCCTTCTCATTCAGCTCATTCCGCTGATCCTTGAGCTCCTGAACTTCCTTGTTGAACTGATCCCGCAACTCCTTGTGCTTCTGGGCATCTTCAACACATTCGCGGGTCTGGTTGTTTAACGTGTTCCGATCACGGGCAAACTGACTTGCCTGCGCGTTAAACTCATTCCGCTTGTTTTTATGATCTTCGGAACCATTGATAGTTCCTTTTCTTTTGTCAATCAGTTCATTCAACATCTTTTACCAATCCTCGCTGAAAAAAGGCACGCCTGGTATCCCGGTACCATGAGAAAGGTGTGACATACGCGAGAACAATACGGAGTACAAGATGGAATAGGTGCGATAGTGATCAGAATCAGAATTACTGTCCACATTAGGGATGTGACCCGGGCGGGTAAATCCGTAGAGACGGGTAAAAAAGTATCTTCTGTTCGACAACGGTTCTTGTTCGCAACACGATCCACGTATATTCGACTCCCAATTCCTGAAGGCTCCGGGAGGTGGAGACCTTCGTATCGTTCTTCGTGAAGGGGACCTTAGTGACCTTCTATCATTAAGATGTATCAATCCGTAATAAGAGTTTTGTGAAAAACGTCCGGAGAAGAGTTAGGAAGAAGATGGAAAAGTATTGTGAGGTTCTTGGCAGACTGTGAATACTCTTCCGTTATTTGAAGTAGAAGATATCGGGTCCACTTGCAAAGTCCATTGCTGCAGCGGGTGTTCTTGATTTAATGCGCCCGACATCCGGTGTTTTTGGGGCACGAATCTTCTGATCCATCTCTTCGAGCCTGACCCGGTATGGGTGTTTTGGCTGGGCGATGGCATCTCCGTTCTTTACGCCGGTCATGATAGCGAGCACACGGACCTTTCCTTCCATATCATTACGAATTCTAGCTCCCCAGATGACATCAGCGTGTGCATCGAGTTCATAGGTGAGTGATGATGCTATCTCTTCAGACTCGATTAAGGTCAGGTCACTGCCTCCGGTGATGTGAATTAATGCACCGGTTGCGCCCCGGTAATCGATATCGAGCATCGGATTGGAGAGACATTCCCTGACAACGCTCTCGGCCTTGTTCTGCTGCTTGGATTCACCGACAAGCATGGTTGCAACGCCACCCTTGCTCATGATGGCTCTGACATCCGCGTAGTCGATGTTAATCAGTGATGGTTCGGTGATCGTCTCGGTGATGCCTTTGACAGTCTCTCCGATCAACTGATCCATGACTGAGAATGATTGTGCCAGTGGCAGGTTTGGAACAAAACTCTTGAGCCGGTTGTTGTCCAGCAGGATGACTGAATCACATGATTTAGCCATTGCTTCAAGACCGTCTTCTGCCCGGATCAGTCGTGCTTTCTCCACGTCAAATGGATAACTGACCATTCCGACGACAATAGCGCCCTGGTCCTTTGCAATCTGGGCTACAACAGGTGCAGATCCCGTGCCGGTCCCTCCACCCATACCTGCAGTGATAAAGCAGAGATCGACAGATTCAAGGAGCGTCTCAAGTGTGGGACGAGCCATTTCAGCGGCTTTACGTCCGACATCGGGGTATCCTCCGGCACCGAGACCCTTGGTGAGACTCTTTCCGATCAGAATCCGCTTGTCAGACTGGATCATATCCAGGTGCTGTTTATCGGTATTGATCGCAATAGTCTCGGCCCCTGAAACCCCCATGTTGTGAAGCCGGTTGATGGTGTTATTCCCTGCTCCTCCGCATCCGATGATTACGATCCTTGGCTGCCCGTCAAAGTCGTCGTCATAGTTCTGCATAGAACACTTGAGTTCTTTTTCTCGCTCGGAGTTTATTACTGCGGCATTAATGATACTCTGCATACTTAAATCCCCCTCAATCTAAAATGACAGTTGATCACTGTCTGAGAGAATGCGGTTAGCCCGCTTCTCGATGAGCTCGCGAACAGCATCCCTGATCGCTTCAGAGATGGTGGGGAACTCACCGGCATCCACCATCTTCTCAAGCACGCTGATCTGCTGCTCTGGTAGTCTGATGGTGATACGTTGCATGGTTGTGACCCTCTATGATCTGACATTTGTCAGTCACATGTCGGCTTTACGTCAGACATATGGGCGACACCAGTCAGACAATGAGATACACATAGTAGATCTTGGGATTATTTAAATTTTCTCCTTTGATATAACTCATAAATCCCATACCTGTATAACTGCTGACATCCACAGATAATCAGAGATTGACGGTCAGATTTCCAGATTTACACAAGGCAACACATGGTGGCAGGGGGATGGCAGGAACACCCCATAGAAACGATATCATTGATTTTAGTGCCAGCCTGAATCCGTTAACTCCAGTTTTGGAATGGAATATCTCCCCTGATTCCATCAGGAGATATCCTGATGATCAATATGCTCTGCTGAAGGAGGTTATTGCCCGTCATCATAACCGGAAACCTGAGGAAATATGTGTAGGAAACGGGTCGGTCGAGGTAATCCGGACTCTCTGCCATACCATATTGCAGCCCGGCAGTGTGGTTAAGATTCCACCCCATACTTTCTCCGAATATGCGCTCTCGGTCCGTCTTGCAGGAGCTACGATTGTCGGATCAGATCATGCGCATGTTGATCTCACATTTTTGTGTAATCCGGACAACCCATCAGGCATTCTGACCGGACGGGATCAGGTGCAGAACATACTTGACACCGTAGCAGCCGGGGATGGAATTCTCTGCGTAGATGAAGCCTTTATCGATCTTGCCGATCCGATGCAGAGTGTTTCAGATCTTCAGGATTCTCATCTTTTTGTCCTTCGTTCACTCACGAAATCATTTTCCATGGCTGGAGTCAGGTTTGGATATGGAATCGGGGAGCCTGACCTTATCGCTGCCATGGAGGTAATGAGGCCTCCCTGGACTGTCAATGCCTTTGCGGAACAGATGGCTCTGCAGGCTTTTGCAAAATATGGCGAACTCGTGTGTTCACGCGAGTACATAAAAGCAGAACGTGAACGGATCAGCAAACGGTGTAGCGAACTCGGGCTTACTGCTTCTCAGGCTTCAGCCAATTATCTGCTCCTGGATACTGGAGAGAGTGGTGCAGAACTTACTGCTGCCATGCAGGGCCAGGGAATCCTGGTGAGGGACTGCACCTCGTTTGGTCTTCCCTCATGTATCAGGGTGGCAGTCCGGACGCATGATGAGAACGATCTGCTTCTGGAGGCACTGACTACGTGCTTGCACTGATAATGGCGGGTGGCAGGGGTTCCCGCCTGCAGATGGGAGAGAAAGGACTGGTACGACTCTGTGATCGACCTCTCATCGAATATGTCCTTGATACCCTTGAGAATTCAGGGTTGGAACCGGTGGTTATCACCACCCCCCGGACTCCGTATACTGCGAACTACTGCCGGGTCCGGGAAATTGATCAGATCTGCACTGAAGGAATCGGGTATGTCGAGGATTTAGTAGAAGCCGTCGAAATACTTGGAGAAAAAGGGCCGGTCCTGATTGTCTGTGCTGATATCCCCGGCCTACGTCCTGAACATCTGGACTATATTCTTTCCCGCTACGTAGCAAGTGGTAACTCTGCGTGTTCGGTCTGGATTCCTTCATCGCTGGTACCAGTTCAGGGATGTATGCAATCGTATACCCGGGAAATCTCTGGTGTTGAGGCAGTCCCGGCAGGACTGAATATTCTGCTTGGTAGCGCTATTACCCGGGAACAGGATGAACTCTGTATCCTGATCGATGACCCGCTCCTCTCCTTTAATATTAATAATCAGGCAGAACTCATTGCCGCTGAAAAATTCTTTTCCCGGTCCTGAATACGTACATTTCATCGATGCCCGGATGTTTTTGACCGAATCATGATATGTCCGCAGCGCGAAGATCTCTCATGAGCTTCTCCCGTGAGATTGAACTCGACGGGCATATAATCGATTCAGGAATCGTAGAGAATGTCCTTGACACCATCCTCGATATGGGTGGTGATTTTGAGTTTCTGGTGTTTGACGTCGGCAAGAAAAAGACCGACAAAAGTTATGCAAAGATTAAGATCAGTTCTGAAAGCAGCGAACGCCTTGATGGAATTGTCAGTCGTCTCCACCGTCATGGTGCCAGGCTGGTTGATGTAGATGAAGTGAGTCTTGTTCCTGCTGAAGGCGAGCGGATCGTTCCAAAAGGGTTTTATTCAACTACCAATTATCCAACCGAAATTAAATATGGGAACCGGTGGATTCAGGTTGAAAAGATAGAGATGGACTGTCTTATTGTGGTTGATTCTCATGCAAAGCGGGCTATCTGCACACCGATGGACAAACTGAGCAAGGGAGATCTTGTCGTGATGGGCGAGGTAGGGGTGAAGGTTTCCCCTCCCGAACGGTCACGGGAACATAACGAGTTTGAGTTTATGGGTGGCGGTGTCTCTTCGGAGCGGCCGACTGAGACAACAATCGCCAAGATCGCCCGTGAGATGGTTGAACTTCATAAACGTGGCGGAAAGATTGCGTTGGTCGGGGGGCCGGCCATTATTCATACCGGAGCATCAGAAGCATGTGCAGCACTGGTCAGAGAGGGGTATATCAATGTCCTGTTTGCAGGTAATGCATTAGCAACCCACGATATTGAGTACAGCTTGTACGGAACTTCACTCGGGATGGAGATCAAGACCGGGGATCTGGTTGTTGCCGGTCACAAGAATCATCTGTATGCTATTAGTGAGGTGATGCGAGCCGGTTCAATCCGTGCTGCCGTAGAGAACGGGGTGGTTACCTCAGGAATCATGTATGAGTGCATTAAAAATCAGGTTCCGTTTGTGCTGGCCGGTTCGATTCGTGATGACGGGCCACTGCCGGACGTAATCTCCGATGCACGGGTAGCACAGGATGAGATGCGCAAATATGTTCCTGATATCGGGATGGTGCTGATGGTTGCAACCATGCTTCATTCGATCGCAGTCGGGAACTGTCTCCCCTCATATGTGCGAACCATCTGTGTGGATATCAATCCCTCTACCGTGACCAAACTGATGGATCGGGGAACGATGCAGGCTATCGGTGTTGTGAGTGATGCAGGAGCATTCATCCCGATGCTGCTCAGGCAGATCAGGCTCATGACTGGTCAGTCGGCTGAATAGTGTCTGAATAAAAATAGTTATATGGTCAGAGGCATGGCATACGGATGCTCATGCTCCATAACAAATTCCCATTCTTTTTTGCAGGAACATGGCATCACCATGACTGATTTGATCAATTCCTGATCTCCGTTGAGGTTATATTCGCGGATTGCATCAAGGATCATCTGATCGCAGGTTCCACAGTTGTGTGCCCCTCGTTTCTGACCTCCTCCCAGTGGGTCACAAGTCATATGAACCGGGGACTCGGCAAGAACCTTTGCGACACTCCAGAGATATGGTGGTCGGTATGAGCCCTGTTTCCAGAGTCGTTCAACAACGGTATGGCGTTGAACTGAGCAGGGATTCATGGATATCAGATCGGTATGAGGAATAATGTCTCTGACTGAAGAGGTCATGTCCTCATACGCTTCCCGTTCGGTAACATATGCCGGTTTATAGAGCAGGTACGTCTTTACGAGACCCCCGGCCCGTCTGATATCTGCAGCAGCGGTTACATATTGTGCAAACGAGAGGCCTTTATCGATACATTTCTCCCGGATCAAATCTGAAGAAGTCTCGAGCCCGATTGCAATCACCAGGCCTCCCTTTCCCTCATCATCAATGAGCCGGGTGCGATATGCGGCTACCTTTTCATAATCAAGGTAGTCACCACGGCATTCGACTGTTAGTAAGCGACCTCTGCAGATGTCAGCGATCATCTCTCGGACTGCAGGAGGAACTTCTATGTCATCAAAAAAACTCCCTGAGGTGTATATCTTTACCAAAGGAGGGTTATGCTCAGCGATGCTGGCAGCCAGGGTTTCAAG
>NZ_JAJRBM010000137.1 GCF_028679455.1 Methanospirillum sp.
ATTGCCGCGTTCAGGAGCATGACCTTAGCCTTGGTGATGCTGCTTGGCATACCGGGGTGGACACGTTCCTTGTCAATGACCATACCGATGACAATCTCAGAGTCCTCGATAGATCCGCCTACTTTCTTCTCGACCTTGATATTTTCAGTGTCAACAGTTCCATCGGTCTCAGCGACCATGGTGACTGCCTTCACAACGAGATCACAGAGACTGTCCTTTGATGCCTCTGCGCCCTTTCCGGTCATCGCAGTCTCAGCGATCTTCTTCAGAATCTTGACATCTTTTGGCTTGACATCAATCGCAAAACCCTTGAGGAGTTCCTGCGCCTTCTCTGCTGCCATCCGGTATCCGTGAGCGATAACAGTTGGATGAACATCCTGTTCAAGGAGTTCTTCAGAGCGTTTGAGCAGTTCTCCAGCGATTACAACTGCGGTAGTAGTCCCGTCACCGACCTCATCATCCTGGGTTTTGGCGACTTCGACCATCATCTTTGCAGCCGGGTGCTCGATATCCATCTCTTTGAGGATGGTGACACCATCGTTGGTGATTACAACATCACCGATGGAGTCTACGAGCATCTTGTCCATTCCTTTTGGTCCAAGAGTAGTCCGGACTGCGTTGGCAACCGCCTTTGCGGCGGCAATGTTCATTCCCTGGGCATCGCGCCCGCGGGTTCGTGAACTGCCTTCTTTAAGAATAAGAATTGGTTGTCCTCCAAGCTGTGTAGACATACAGAATCACCACGTGTAGGATAAGGTTGTTTAGTGGTTCTATATAATATTATCAGTTTAGAATGAGATTGAGGAGATCGTCAGCTCCCTCCATTGAGAGCAGGTCCTCCTCTCCGAGCATCAGTGTCTTGCCGATCCTGCGTTGCCGCTGATCATCGGTCATGATACACATGGCATGGGATCTGGTAACCTGAGAGATATTACCAATAATGCCTGCTCTTCGTGAGAGTTTCTGGGATCTTCCATACCCGGTCAGGATCGTATGGTCTTCATACGTGATAAGAGCCTGAAAGGGCGCACGACTCATCATCTGCAGGTGCATCCCCATCTCTTCAATAAATGGCTGA
Source organism: Methanospirillum sp. (assembly GCF_028679455.1). Classification (GTDB taxonomy): domain Archaea; phylum Halobacteriota; class Methanomicrobia; order Methanomicrobiales; family Methanospirillaceae; genus Methanospirillum. The sequence continues at coordinate 1,079 of NZ_JAJRBM010000137.1, forward strand.
ATCGGGATATCTTCTTCAGGAAGTGAGAGATCAGAACTTACGTGAGGAGTATAGCGGAGAAGATCAATGGGCTCAACAACCCCGCTGTCAAAAGTCTCCTCAATCCGTATGGCAATATCAATGGTGGTCCCCATTCCTGCCTCATACTTGGCTACCGTACGGCGGGATACTCCCAGTATCTGGCCTAGATCCCCAAGCGAGAGATTATTTACTTCCCGTAACTCGCGAAGTTTCTCGCCACTGATATTTACGTACAGACCTCCGGGAGATGCATAAATAAGAGGAGGTGAACCGTCAACGAAATAATCATGGAGGGTTGGATAATTTATTGCAGGAATTCCGTACCGAACATACACTGCCCCCCGTTCAAGTTCAGCATCACGTGCACGTTCACCGACAACCAGCGGAGTACCATTAAGGTTCCTTGAGATCTGATCCAGATCGCGAGCATTCTCTTCGCTGATACTATCAATATGCGATATCACTTTCAGGACTACAATCTGATTTCCATTATTGGCAATGAGATCAAAACTCTTCGGCCTCATGGCAAAGAGTTCTGATACATCATAGCCTGCCATCATCATGACGCTGATAACATTCTGGAGCAGACGGTCCTGTGACATCAGTTATTAATGACCTCCATTAAGAGGGAGTATATTTCCCGGGATCTGTGAAATCCTGGTTCCTGGAGGAATTTCACTTCAATATACTCTCTTGTCCTCCGATAAGATAAATACCTACTTTATGTGCGTATTTAATAATTGTCACCAGTAAAATCTGGATCCTTATCTCTGGAACGGTGAAGATCATGAATGAAACAATTCATACATAATTTCGAATCACCATATAATCAATAATCAAAAGTGCAGCACCCATCATTTTCAGATCATGAATGGGTATCCCGAAATATCCGCGATTCGCAATTGAAAACAGATGAGGGTTGTAACTCTCATGTTCTCCCTCGATTGAAAGGCTTGAATTATAAAAATGGAATAGTGCCCATCAGAATGTCTCCCATGCAAACCTTCTGGATCGGACTGGATGATACCGATTCACCGGAGGGTATGTGTACTACCTGGCTGGGAGCACGTCTCATCAGAGATCTTCGTAACTTCGGATTCAGGATCGATGAGGCACGTCTCATCAGGCTAAATCCAACAATTCCCTACCGGACACGAGGAAATGCAGCGATTGCCATCAGAGTTACAGGTGATCCTAGCATTGCATTTGATCACGCCTGTAATCTCGTTACTACCTATGCAGATCTCACATGCGAAAAGACCCATCCCGGAGTCGTAGTCGCAGATCACCAGTTTCCCTCAGAATTTTATACCAAAGCGGTGACAGCAGTCTGTACCATAGCCGAAGCAGAAGAGCTCCTGAAAGAACATGCCATTGCATGGAAAGGGTTCAAACTGGGCAGGGGACTCATCGGAGCTACTGCAGCAATCGCTTCGGATCTTTCCGATCACACCTGGGAACTACTTGCATACCGGGATGAGACACGATGGACCACTCCCCGGGAAGTAGATGCAGTGAGTCTTTTTACTGCTGAAGAGGCAACGACACCTCATACCTGGGATACGGTGGATCCTGACCGGGGATCGGTGGTCTGTGTGCCGCATACTCCGGATCCGGTTCTCTATGGAATCAGAGGAGATTCACCATTTGCGATTGCCCATGCGGTATCATGCATTCGCTCTGAACCATATCCATGGGGACAGATCTGGCTTACCAATCAGGGAACAGATGCTCATATATTATGCGGAAAAATCGGATCTCTCACCGAAGGAAGTTCATATCGGGTCAGGGGAACAGTCCTGAAACCCCCTGCAACAGGGATCGGCGGACATGTCAGTTTTTGTATCGGCGACAACGGGAGGGAATTACCATGTATGGCATTCGAACCGACAAAATGTTTCAGAGACCATGTCAGATCCCTCATTCCCGGCGATCAGATCATTGCAGTTGGATCGTTTTTGAACAGCACCCTGAACCTGGAAAAGATCTGCCTCTCCATCAGAAAAACTGATGAACACAAAAATGCCCCATACTGCAAAATATGCCAGAAACAGATGACCAGTGCGGGCGCTGGAAAGGGATATAAGTGCAGGAAGTGTGGAGAAAGAACCCAGACTCCGG
>NZ_JAJRBM010000014.1 GCF_028679455.1 Methanospirillum sp.
GTAAGATGAAGAAAAAGAACCGACCATTACTCTGCTAGTCCGTCGAAGCCAGGTGTGTGTGCTAACCAATCAAAGATAGCTCCCGGCTTCGCTATATTTTTTTATTTTCCAACATTTAGTGATTATGGTTCATACATCGTGATGAGATATGAAATTTTTTCCTGCAATTTTGCCTGAAACTAAAAGATGAGTCAATTTTTCCCGTTCAATACCCCGCCATAACCTGACAATTTAGAGATACTATGAAGTGCGTTTCAGTTGCACGGTTTAGAATAACCTCCGTTTCACTTCGGTCATTCTAAATCGTTATGCTTTGCACTATAATCTGATAGAAATTATTATAATCTTCTTAATCCTTCATTTTGAATCATCAAGACATTCGTTACTTTTTATCGAAAAAAAATGACCCTCATTATGAAATGGTTTTCTAATATTTTCAAATAGAAAGAGATCGGTATCTAGGCATATATATTCCGGTAAAAATCAAAAAATGAAATGATCCAGATTAGAGATATATTAATTATTAGATGTTATCAGAGATAGGGCCTTCTTTATTCATAGGAGTAATTAATGGGCTATTTGGCATCGAAAAACCTCGGGTTTAGGAGAGAACTATTGGATGTTTCGAATACGAAGTATTAACATGTTTTCCGAGATATTCACAAAAGTTCTATAGTTACTGGTGCGGATTACAAGGTGTTGCCTGGTTTCCTGAAGATTCATCCCTTTTGTGGAAACCAGACTCAAATGTCGGTAAGCAAGAGGAGATGCTGTCATATGAAAAAATGGAGAGTGATAAGTTCTGTTCTGGTAATCTGTCTGCTTATAATCGGATTTTCGGCCGGATCAACCCAGAATGGATCGGAACATGGTGTTGTGAAGACAGATGCCGGGTCAATTTCAGGAATACAGGAGAACGGGCTCAGGGTCTATCTCGGCATACCGTTCGCAGCTCCACCGACCGGTGACTTAAGATGGAAACCTCCTGCGCCTGTAAAGCCCTGGAATGGTGTCAAGGAAACAAAGGCATATTGTCTGGCCTGTCCCCAGCCGATCGCTGCGGATCCGAGTCTTAACATGAGCGAAGACTGCCTGTACCTCAATGTATGGACCCCGGCTAAGAGTGCAGACGAGAAACTCCCGGTAATGGTCTTTTTGTATGGGGGAGCATTTGGAAAGATTGCAGGCTCTATGCCGCTATATAACGGCACTGCTCTTGCAGAGAAAGGAGTTGTCGTCGTCATACCTAATTACCGGGTCGGAGCTCTAGGGTTCTTAGCTCATCCGGATCTGGATAGAGAGTCCGCATATAATAGTTCTGGCAATTATGGGCTTCTAGATCAGATTGCTGCTCTACAATGGGTTCAGCGTAACATCGAAGCCTTCGGTGGTGACCCGTCCAAGGTGACTATATTCGGACAATCAGCAGGAGGGGAAAGTATCCTTATACATCTTGCCAGCCCGATGAGTAAAAGGCTCTTTGAACAGGCAATCGTCGAGAGCGCCACGTTATGGGCGAATGGAGCAGAAATAGATGCTATCTATTCGAAAGCTGACGCTGAACAACTCGGGGAAACTTTTGCCAAAAGCCTTGGGTACTCCGGTCCGGATGCAATTACACAGATGAGGAGACTGAATTATCAGAATATAACAAACGCCACACCCTGGCCAAACTCCTCATTTCAGATCGTGAACTCCAAACATTTCGAGCCAACTATTGACGGATGGTTAATCCCTGATGCCCCAGACAATGTCTTCCGTCTCCACAATGAGACTCCGCTCCCTCTTATGATCGGACAGAATGCCGATGATGGGACCACACTTGCAGCAGATGCTAACATGACTGTTCCAGAGTATATAACATATATCCGCAACCGTTTCGGGAAGGATGCAGATTCTGTCCTCGCTAATTATCCTGCCAATTCGACGCAGGAGGTTCAGTATCGCCTTGAACAGATCATGACCCGTTATGACTTTGCTGATGCCGCGAAGTTCGTGGCGGGATCTATGTCAGATCTTGACAGGAACACGTACCTGTACCGATATTCCTATGTTCTTCCCGGGCAACCCTACGGGGCATTCCATGGTAGCGAGACCATTTTATTATTCAAGGTCCCGATACCCCCGAATCCTGAGAATACCTTAGTCTCGGATAACCTGATAGATCTCTGGATCCGTTTCGCCAAAACAGGTGATCCAATCGGTGGGATGGATGTTACATGGCCTCAATACACCCAGACGGATGATAGATATCTCGATATTAATAATATCCCTACGGTAAAGAGTGGATATTAGATCCTATTTTTTTGTTTAGATCCATGACAAATGATATGATCTCTGGAACAAACTATCACTCCATTCCGATTGATGACCTCTATATAGTTCTCAACTCGTCTGAAAAGGGATTGACATCGGAAGAGACTGAAGATCAAAGACAGTATTATGGCCGAAATGATATTGCCAGTACAAAGAGACCATCCCCGGTTCTTCAGTTTCTGGAACAGTTTAAAAATCCTCTTGTTCTCATTCTGCTTTTTGCAGCGGTTATCTCACTTATTGTAAACGAAGTCACCAACGCACTTATCATTATCAGTATCATCCTGATAAGTGTCATTCTTGATTTTTTCCAGAGGTATAAGGCCGAGACTGCAGCAGAGTTGCTCATCAAAAAAATCCTGACCAGAGCCAGTGTGAAAAGGGATGGAAAAGAACAGGAGATTCCTATCGTCGACCTCGTACCTGGTGACATTATCTCCCTCAAAGCAGGTGATATGATCCCTGCTGATGCCAGATTAATAAAAACCCGCGATTTCTTTGTGAATGAATCATCATTAACCGGTGAGCCCTATCCGGTGGAAAAGAATGACGTGCGTTCGGATGAAAATAAACCAATATCCGAAGCAGAGAATTATGTATTTCTTGGAACCTCTGTCATCAGCGGAATGGCAGAGGCGATCATTACGAAAACCGGTCTCTCTACAGAATATGGGAAAATAGCAAAGAAACTGGTAGAAAGGCCGCCGGAAACAGAATTTGAGCATGGTCTCAAACAATTCAGTTACCTGATGTCAAAGTTCGTGTTCAGCCTTGTTATCATTGTCTTTTTTATTAATTCTTTATTTAAACAGGATATTCTGCAGTCACTTCTCTTCTCGGTAGCACTTGCTGTCGGGATGACTCCTGAGCTCCTCCCCATGATCTTGTCATTGAATATGACAAAAGGGGCGATTGCCATGTCTGCAAAAGGTGCCATCGTGAAACATCCCGAGTCTATTCAGAACTTCGGGAGTATGGATATTCTCTGCACAGATAAGACAGGCACGCTGACTGATAA
>NZ_JAJRBM010000138.1 GCF_028679455.1 Methanospirillum sp.
GAAGTGCCTTGTCAGTTGGTTTTTCCGGGACTTCGAGCTCGTCGAGGAGTGAAAAGAGTGTCTTCCCCTTGTACCAGGGCATCTTGTCACTGATCTTGGTGATGTTGTCACCCTCGAATGCACTGATTGGGATGAACTTAACTGCATCAGGACTAGTTCCGACCATCTTGAGGAGGTTGCCTACATCGGTCTTGACCTGGTTGAACCGTGCCTCATCGTAGTTGGATGCATCCATCTTGTTGACACCGATGATGAGCTGCTTGATACCAAGGGTCTTTGCAAGGAAAACGTGCTCCTTGGTCTGCTCCATTACACCATCAGGTGCTGCAACGATGATGATTGCTGCATCAGCCTGTGATGCACCGGTGATCATGTTCTTGACGAAGTCACGGTGTCCCGGACAGTCCACGACGGTAAAATAGTACTTATCAGTGTCGAACCTCTTGTGGGCGATATCGATGGTGATACCACGCTCACGCTCTTCCTTGAGGTTGTCCATAACCCATGCAAATGCAAAGGAACCTTTACCCTTTGATTCTGCTTCCTTCTTGTACTGCTCGATGATATGTGCCGGGACAGCTCCTGCCTCGTACATAAGACGGCCGACTGTCGTAGACTTTCCGTGGTCAATGTGTCCGATGACCGCGAGGTTAATGTGTGGCTTCTCAGCTGCCATTGTATAGTATCCTCCAATACCTCCGCAAATATCAGATCTGCCTAACACAGTCCATTTATGCGAGTATTACATATTTGATAGAAGTTCTTTTTAATAGTTTTCATAGCCATCCATTCCGCATCGTGGACGGCTTTTAGGATTTGGAGCCCGAAGCACGAACTGATATATACTGATCCTGAGAAAAGATATCCAATATCATGAAATCTCTTCCAATAATCCGTGAAACGGCCACCGATAAGGTTCAGGTTGAATGCGCTTCGGGAAAACTTGCTGTGCATACCAGATGCGGATTGTGTATTCATTGCAAAGGAGTGAAAGTAGGAGCGCGGATTATGCCCTCTCCATACGATATGATAACAGGTCAGATACAAACCGGCGTTATGCCACCGGAAGCACTCATGGAAGCAGCTATGCAGTTCAATACCCTTGTTCGGGATGGATCTGAGATCGCCTGTGGTGACGAGACAGGTGCCGGATATACACCCCGATTCAGATCCAAATAGATCAGATTAGTGGGGCAATCGTTCGTATCCTCTTTTTTTACCCAGTTATCCCAGCGGTGCAGGCTATCACCATCAGTACAAAAGCCCGGGTGATCTCACCCGAAGCTCCGGTCACATCTCCATTCACTCCCCCAAAAAGCCGCGACGCAAGACCGATGAGTACCACCGGTACGAGGATCGTGACTATCATCGAAGCTCCGAGAACTACTTTTGGGAGGGGAAGGTACAGCAGCGGAAGCAGAAGGAGGGTTGAAGGGAGAATAAACCACCGGGAAGCATGCTCGTGAAGCATCGCATGGAGTCCGGGATGAAATGGTCTTCCAAATATTGTCATGACAGCCATGGCATATTTGCCGGAAACTTCAGCAAGGAGGATTGCAACGCAAGTCAGGGGTACCGATGCCAGCGAACTCCAGGCAAGCAGCGTGATCATCAGCCCGAGTGCGATTCCACCGGTTCCAACAGTCCTGTCAGTAAGGGCACGTACACGGATCTCCCTGGTTCCATGGGCCATCAGCCCATCACCGAGATCAAGAAGACCATCCAGATGATTACAACCGGTTATGAGGAAAACAATCCCAAGACCTATGGTAGCAGAGACGAACGCCGGGGCAGAAATGAGATAAAGCATGATCGCAGCAATTCCACCGGTAACATACCCCGCAAGCGGGTACAGCCATATCGTTTGTGAAAAAGCTTCAAACGGAGCAGTCTTTCCAAGCGGAAGGATGGTTGTGAACTGAAGCAAGGCGATAACAGACTGCACGGTTTTCATGAATGTCTATACTATCTCTCCTGCGAATCATAGAAATACAGAACCTTGGAATTGCATCGCCGGGCATCTGATGCCAGGCGCAGGTTGAAGCATCAATGATACTAACCCGTGATCATGACACTGCTCTCCAGGACTCATACCCATATCCCGAAAACCCCACTCTTCTGCGGAGTCCTCGCAAACACACTCCTTTCAACTGTCCCGGGACTTTCGGGTGCAGGACCCAATCCAGAGGGTTCATTGATGGTTCCCAACCTTGATGCTGAACTCATCGTACAGGGTCGAATAACCAGTTGCGATGCAACCCCCAATACCGGAACAGGATGCCCGACTCCTGCTTCAATTACCAGATCAATGACAGAACTTGCTGGATTTCCGGTTCTATTCATAAACGCCGGACTGGCTCATTCTCCGCAGGTTCCCTGTCTTGATATGTATACTTCGCCAGGACAGGATCCCAGAGACGGACCAGCAGTTCCCGAAGCTGAAAAATTGTTTACTCATGGTCAGTGGGCAGGAAAATTCTTCTCAAAAAACCATGATACCCTGGTCATCGGTGAATGTGTTCCAGGGGGGACCACTACTGCACTTTGCATTCTCCGTGCGATGGGATATGAAGCTCAGGTCAGTAGTGCATCTGTGAAAAATCCTAAACAACTCAAGGAAGAGATTGTTACCTCAGTGTTAAAGCGCGTATCACGATCAGATGTATTCGCTCCTCTTGAACTGATCAAAGAAGTCGGTGATCCGATGATGGCGGTAGTCACCGGTATAGCCACCACCTATACCGGGAAACTCTTTCTTGCCGGGGGAACGCAGATGCTTGCCGTTGCTTCGCTCATAACAAGATTAGGCCTGCCAGCTCCTGATATTGTTACGACAGTTTATGTTCGTGATGATCCGGACGCGAATTGTGTCAGGATCGCTACAGAGATCGGATCTCCCCTAACTGTGGTTGACCCTGATTTCGGGGCGATCGGACATTCGGGTCTTGTAAGATACTGTATAGGGGAAGTTAAAGA
>NZ_JAJRBM010000139.1 GCF_028679455.1 Methanospirillum sp.
AAAAATTTACTTTTTTCGATTTGAATTAAAAAACGGGAGTAAATATGAGAATCGATGTCCAAATTCTCCCTGAAAGACGAATAAACAACTAAAAAATTTTTGCAGAATCACAGATGATTTATCATGCGAACCCTGTTTGATACAACCAAAATAGGCAACATTACTCTGAAAAACAGATTTGTCAGGTCGGCCACCTGGGAGGCTATGGCTGATAAAAGCGGTCATCCCACCGAACGCCTGACAAGAGTATATGAAGATCTCGCCAAAGGGGAGATCGGCCTGATCATCACCGGAGCAACGACCATAGTCCCTGATCCCACAGGTCTTCCGGGTATGATGAGCATTTCCGATGACTCATACATTCCCGGATATCTTAACATGACATCAGGAATTCACCAGCATGGTGTTCCAGTGATAATGCAGATCACGTTTGTGGGAAGAGGTGGCAACTGGCAGACACCAGGAGGTTCTACTCTACATGAACTCTACGCAATCTCTCGGGTATACAGTGAGGCGGCAGTACGAGCAAAAATGTCCGGTTTTGAAGGGATACAGATTCATGCAGGTCATGGATACTTTTTAAGCCAGTTTTTAAGTTCAAAGAAGAACACACGGACCGACATGTATGGAGGCTCAGTCGCAAACCGGGCCAGATACATTCTAGAGATATATGACGAGATCCGTTCCAGGGTTGGAAACGACTTCGGGATTTTTGTCAAGATCAACTGTGGAGATTTCGAGGACGAAGAAGATGGGGTCTTTGAAGCCTGCCAGTATGCCTGCAAACAGTTATCAGCCCGGGGCATTGATGGAGTAGAGATCACCGGTGGAGCGAGTAAAGGGCTTCCTCTACCGCCAAGAGGAAGTTATTCTGAGTCCGTGTTCAGAGACTATGCAGCCAGAATTGCCGAAGAGATAGAGACACCAGTTATCATGGTTGGAATGAACCGGAGTCTTGCGATCATGACCGATCTCCTGAACAAAACTAAAATTTCCTACTTCTCCTTGTCACGTCCCTTCATCAGGGAACCTGACCTAGTTCAAACCTGGAAGGAACATCCAGAAACTGAAGCGGCATGCATATCATGTGATGCATGCAGGAAACAAGAGGCAACCGTTTGTCCATTCAGATAAGAACAAAAAATTTTTAATATAACAAAAAAAGTAAAGCCTATCAACAGGTTGAGGAAACAGAGTAGTCCTCATCCGGTTTGTAATAGGGTTCTGTAACAAGGAGATATTTCAGGTCAGATGTTGCAGTAAGTTCTTGAACTGCAGTGGGAGGAATATAAAAGGCATCACCGGGATTGAGATTTTGAGGAGCACATCCGACAGTAAGTGTCCCGGATCCTTCAAGAATATAACCAGTCTCCCCACTCTTCAGGTAATGGGAACCGATTATATGCCCAACTGGAAGTGAAACAATTGCCAGGTCATATGACAGGGGAAGAACATCCCCATTTGTGTCAAGTACCCGGTAGACACTAAAGCCTGTTTTATCGGTTTCATTTCCGAACAGAACAGGAGAAATATCACCAGATGACTTCCTGTATAGTTTTTGCGTCAGATTGCCCTCTCCTATGGCCGGTAATGAAAGAACAGATATGAAGGTGAGCGTTTCATTCCCGACATTTTCAACAATCATCACCGATCCTTTGGGAACCACAACGACATCACCAGCCGATGCATGTACAGACGACTCATCTGCCGATACCTGGGCACTACCAGTGAGAAGGTAGAGTGCTTCAGGAGCAGGGCGGGTTGCATCTGGGCTGAACGCAGCACCTGATTTTACCGGAATAATTGCAAATGAGGACGGAACTCCGTTTGGCAATGACTGGTTCAGAAGCTGCAAGATGTCGATACCAGCAGAATTATCAGGTAAATTCAGGTTCAGATCATCTGCAGGAATGACTGTGCCGGAAACATGACTGCCATTACCTGGGTCTGCAAAAGCTGCCTGAACAGACAGAAGTACTGCTAATGAAAGTATGAGACATGCAGAGATGCGATTCATATGCATACGAATTGTTCTGGTGCTACATATTTAACCTTCACAGATGAGAAAACTCTGATCGGAGGAGACGCCCGTATCACGAACCTTGTTGAGTTGTTTATACCATGAGAAACCATCATATTGGAAAATTGAGTATGTACTGCATTAACCGCAGGAAGATCTGATGAAAATAGCAGTAGCAGGAAAGGGTGGAGTGGGAAAGACATTCATTGCCGGTACACTTGCCTGCACGTATGCAGCAAAAGGCCTGAAAACCATCGCAATTGATGCTGATACCTCCCCAAACCTTGCTCTAACTCTGGGTATGACACCGGAAGATGCAGCCAGGATTCTTCCAATTGCTGAAAACCAACAGCTCATTGATGAGAAGACAAAGACGGATTACCCTGGGGTCTTCAAATTATCGTACACAGTTGACGACATTGTATCATCCCAGGCTGTCCCGACCCCGTGTGGTGTGCAGCTCCTTGTTATGGGTATGGTCAGAGCAATGGGAGCAGGATGTGCTTGTCCTGCTCATAATCTTGTTCGGACACTGACATCACATCTCTTTGTGGAACGTAAAGAGGTCCTGATCATGGACATGGAGGCGGGAGTCGAACACCTCGGAAGAGGAACCGCAAAAAATGTTGATATCCTGCTTATCATCACTGATGCACACCAGGCTTCACTAGTAACAGCAGAAAGGATCGTAAACCTTGCATGGCCTGCAGGAATACCAAAGATTGCATATGTAGCAAATAAAGTAACCAACACCGATGTTAAGGCCAGAATCTACGAATCTGCGAGTAACCATAATGTTCCAGTCCTTGGATGTATACCACATGATCAGGATATTCTCACCTCGGGGATGTTAGGAAAACCCGTCACCACTGAAGCAGGATACAAAGCAGTGGCAGCAGTCCGAACTCTTGCAGAAACCCTTGAACAGAATTTTCTGTCAAACTAGCATTTTATAGTACCATGAAGATTATCGTAACCATGGGCCGGGGTGGTACCGGCAAAACCAGTTTTGTCAGCATGATGGCTGATTACTTCATCAGAAAAGGAGACGCCCCCCTGCTCCTTGTTGATCTGGATCCCGATCAGAACCTTGGTGAGATGATTGGTGTTGATCTTGAAGCAGAAGGGAGAATGACCGTTGCAGAACTTCTGGAAGACACTTTCATCGGGAAAGGTGGAACAACCGTGGGAGTTGCCCCATCTGATCGGATTGAGCACCGGATCTGGAGAGACGGGCTCTATGAAGGGAAGAGTTTTGATTTTCTTGCGCTTGGAACCAAATGGGTCGAAGGGTGCTACTGCATGCCTGATGCAGCACTTCGTGATGCACTTTCACGGCTAACCAAGCAATATATGTATGTCCTCATCGATGCTCCGGGTGGTCTGGAACACCTCAACCGTCGGGTGACTGCCGATGTGGATGAGATATTTGATATCATAGGCCCATCCAGTAAATCGTTTGCCCATCTCCTCCGGGCCCGCCGTGTTGCCGAAGAATCGGGAATTCATTGGAAGAACTTCTCCAGTATTGGTGGTTTTCTCTTTCCTGAATCGCTTGGAGAACGCGCCAAAGAGATCAATGAAATTCGGTACCTGGGCAAGATTGCTCAGGATGACGAGGTCGCACAACGGGTCATAGAAGGGCTTTCACTGATTGGACTGGACCACAATCTTCCCGGCCCTGATTCAGTCAGATTGATTCTTCAGGCTGCAGGGTACTAATTTCAACTAACCGCTAATAATTAATAATTTTTAAATCAGGCCCTTTCTACAGAAAATTGAGGGAGAAGAAACCTTTTATTTGATTGCCTCTAAGTTCTAGAACACTTCTCTATTCTTGAGCGATTGTTTTCCCTTACCTGCAACAATAGTATCTTATATGATTGTGGGGGAAGCGGATTTCTGGATAACGGCAAATATATATTGCCCAAGATCCAACCTGTTTGAGTTGATGCTCAAAGTATCAGCATAAACTGTAGGAGCACTGTAATGAAATTCGGATACATAGCAACTATTGCACTTATTGCCCTCGTGGCAATCGTCGGTTTTGCATCAGCAGACCGGCTTCCAAATGCAACTCCGGAAAACCAGTTATTTTCTATTGACACCGTTATCGACGCAACTGGTGCAGTCGATGACAAGTCCACCATGTCCTGGGTAATTTCAAATCCAGGTGCAACTCCAACCGGCATTCTCGAGAAAGGTCAGTCAATTGCTGACGTCACCTTCAAGGATGCAATTCTGACCAACGGTGGAAAGATTGCAGAGAACAAGAACTTCGACTTTAACTCCCAGAACCAGTTAAAAGGTCTGTACAACATTGAGTCACAGAAGGTTCTGACCTATGCAAGCACCGAAGGTGCACACATGGTCGGCGAAGAGGAGTACACCCTTTCCGTTGCAGGCAACTACGCAGATGCTGATGACAACATCCGCTGTGTCTTCTCAACTAACCACGGCGGTATCCTTCCGGCATTCTGTAACATCGTCTCTGCAAAGAGCAGCCTCGTCAATGTAAACAGCGCTCAGATCTCAACCAAGGGTCAGATCCGCGCAGTTGCAGAGACCGCTGATGTTCCAGCAGGTCTGAACTACCAGATCGCAGTCACCCCTGATGCAAACTCAGGCAGTGGCTTTGCAGAAGGATCCGTGAAGACTGTCTTCGCAGGCAGCATCATGGAAGCCCGTGATGGTGGCGACACCAACTACAACTACGATGGTTCCGCAGCTTCTGACTACAAGACTGCAACCTGGAACAAGACCGCAGCAACTAACACCTGGAAAGACACTACTGAAGTGACCGGCGGCATCAAGACCCTCCAGAAGGCCTTTGCATACCAGTCCGGCTTCCAGAAGTTAAGTTAAAAATAATTCTTCCTCTTTTTTTCGAAACTATCTCCAATAAAACCTGGGATCGTGAACTTCAGGTTTATTCGAAGCAAAATCCTTTATTCTGATTTCTCCCTGAACTGCTCATCATCCATCCCCAGGGTATACGCTAATTAAGTCTGATACTCCTATTATACCTCAGAACACTCCGGCCGATGACTGTGAACAGGAAAAACGTATCAATTACCTTAGGTGAAGCAAAAACTGCAGCAGGAACACTTCGTGACCTTAAGGTATCGATTGGTTCGGTGCGCGAAAACCAGTGGAATGAAGAGCAGGGGCCGACCCCGTTTCCCGCACATACCGATCTCAGAACCTGGGATCGCATGCTCCTATCCCGCTACAAACCATTATATCTCCCATTCTGCGATCTCTGCTGTCTGTGCACCTATGGGAAATGTGATCTCTCGGGTGGAAAAAAAGGAGCATGCGGTATCAGGATGGAAGCCCAGCAGTCACGTATCGTGCTGCTTGCTGCCTGTATTGGTGCTGCTACCCATGTTAGCCACGCCCGACATCTCATAACACACCTCATCGATACGTACGGCCGACGCAAGCCAATCAATATCGGGGACGCATCAATCGATACAGAAGCACCCATAATCAGACTCGTCTGTGGGATTAAACCGGAAACGCTCGGGGATCTTAAGATCGTTCTTGATTACTGTGAACGTCAGATCACTGAACTGCTTGCTGCTGCCCACACCGGCCAGGAAGGGGATGCTATTGATTTCGAGTCCAAGGTATTTCATGCCGGCACAATGGATCATGTTGGTCTGGAAGTGGCAGATATCGCCCAGATCTCTTCATTCTCATTCCCAAAGGCAGATCCTGATGCCTCCCTCGTCGAACTCGGGCTTGGAACGGTAGATTCCACAAAACCGGTCATTCTCGTGGTCGGCCATAATGTTCCTCCTGCCATCGGTATTATCGATTATGCACGGGAGCAGAACCTGAGTGGTAGTATTGAGATCACCGGGATCTGTTGCACTGCCATCGATCTGACCAGATACGATCCGACGGCAAGAATCATCGGGCCGATATCCTGGCAACTCCGCTATATCAGGAGTGGTCTTCCTGATCTGATCGTGGTCGATGAACAATGTGTAAGGGCTGATCTTCTTGATGAGGCACAAAAAATCCATGCCCCATTGATCGCTACCAGTTCTATGAACTGCTCAGGTCTGCCTGACCGGACTGGAGATGACCCGGAAGAAATAATTGCAGATCTAGTGAGTGGAAAAACTCCCGGAGTTCTCATCCTGGATCCTGAAAAGGTAGGGGAGGTCGTGGTCAGGACTGCGATGGCGGTGATGGAGCAGCGAAGAGGGTTCAGGACTATCCCGACACCGGAAGAACTATTCGAACTGGCAAAGCGATGTAGCGGATGCCAGGAGTGTATGCGGGTCTGCCCGGCGGGTATGCCTCTTGCCATCGCGATGCAACAGGCAGGGAATGGGGATCCTGCAGCACTCGCTTCCCTCTATGATACCTGTATCGGATGCGGAAAGTGCGAGGATGCCTGTACCAAAGAAATCCCGGTTCATAGTGTCATCCTGGCCGCTTCAGATGAAACAATGCAATCAGAACGGTTTAATATCCGTGCCGGTCGCGGAGCGATACAGGATATTGAAATCAGGGAGGTTGGCGGTCCGATTGTTCTTGGAGAGATCCCAGGAATCATTGCCTTTGTCGGTTGTGCAAACTATGAGAACGGGGTTGCAGAAGTGGCAGAAATGGCACGGGAGTTTGCCCGCCGAAGATATATCGTAGTTACGTCGGGATGTTCTGCAATGGCGATCGGGATGCACCGCAACGAAGATGGACAGACCCCGTACGAAGAGTTTCATGGAAGGTTTGATGCTGGAGGAATTGTGAACGTCGGTTCCTGTGTCTCGAACGCTCATATCGCTGGTGCAACCATCAAGATTGCCAGCATCTTTGCAAAACGCAAGCTCAGGGGAAATTACGAAGAGATCGCTGATTACGTATACAACCGGGTAGGTGCAGTAGGAATCGCCTGGGGAGCGATGTCGCAGAAGGCAGCAGCCATTGCAGCAGGGTTCTGGAGGCTTGGGATCCCGGTAATCGTGGGGCCCCACGGATCCAAATACCGAAGGATGCTACTTGGGAGAAGGGACAAACCCGAAGACTGGCTGGTGTATGATTCCCGGACTGGTGAGAAGGTGGAGGTGGGACCGGTTCCCGAGCACCTCTTCATCGCTGCTGAGACACCCGAAGAAGCGATGACGCTTGCAGCTAAACTCTGTATGCGTCCGAATGATACATCACGGGGCAGATCGATGAAACTAACCAATTATATTGATCTGTACAAACGACTGTACAACCAGATGCCTGATGATATCAATCTCTTTGTCAGGTCACCTGCAGATATTCCGGTCACCATGAAGGAGCAGATACTCCCGATTCTTGAGCAGAAAGGGTATCATGAACACCCGATACCAAATCCAACCCTGCTGAAATCGCAGATTCGAACGGTAAAGGAGTGATCACCAGTGGCAGGAGATGATGCATGGATGCGGGCGGAGATGGGAGGAACCTCACGTGCATCGGTGATTGGGAAACCAGAGGTTGTAGGAGCACTCCTCAAACGGGCAAAACGCCCACTCTTCATCGTCGGTCATGAGGTAACTGCAACCGGACTTGCGAGTGGACCTCTTACCAGGTTCATGAAAGCAGGATCCACAATCCGGCATATCCCGGTAATCGCGACATCATCAACCGCCAGGGATCTCATTGCAGAAGGGATCCAGGTAGCGGCAATTATGGGAAGCATGGAGATTATTGATCGGCTCAGGGATCCGGAGTGGAAGGGGTTTGACGGGCAGGGATCCTATGACCTGATTTTTCTGGCCGGACTTCCTTACCAGTTCTGCTGGACGCTTCTTTCCGGTCTTCGGAACGGAGCACCAGCGTTGAAGACCGTTACCCTGGATCCAAAGTATCATCCACACGCATCCTGGTCATTTGGCAACATGGCTACGGGTCCGTGGCAGGAACAACTACAGGCAATTACTGCTCTGCTTGAGGAGAAGCATGTTTGAGGATATTCCGGTAGAAGTCGGCCTGGTCTTTGAAGGCGAACGAATTCGAAAAGAGGATATGCAGATCGAACTCGGCGGGCCGAAGGTCGACCAGAAATTTGAGATCGTGCTGGTCAGAAATCCCGATGCCATAGAGGATGGAAAAATATCAATCATCGGGCCTGATCTCAAAGATATCCCGCAGGGTTCCCACGTCAGATTTGGCCTCCTTGTTGAGGTTGCCGGATCAAATCTGGAAGAGGATCTTGAAGGAGTCCTTGAACGCCGGATTCATGAGTACATGAACTATATTCAGGGAGTCATGCACCTGAACCAGCGCTATGACATCTGGATTCGGGTAGGAAAAAAATCCTACGCAAAGGGGCTTGATAGTTTCACCGATATCGGGAAGGCAATCGAACGTCTGTACCGGAGCGAACTTGCACTTATTGAGAAGATACAAATCACCTTTCTGACCGGGGGAGACTATTTTGAGTCTCTTTATGCGATGGCCAGGGAACGGTACGAACTCCGTGATGCACGGGCACGGGGAATTTCTGATGAAGAAGTTGACACCTTTTACGGATGTGCCCTCTGCCAGTCCTTTGCCCCGTCACATATCTGTGTAATCACCCCTGAACGTTATGCAAACTGTGGGGCAATCAGTTGGTTTGATGGCCGGGCAGCAGCACGGATGGACCCGGAAGGACCAATCTTTCCTATCGCCAGGGATACCTGTATCGATCCTGAGAAAGGAGAATATGCAGGTATCAATGAACATGCCAGGAAGCGCTCGATGGGCGAGGTGAACCGGGTATACCTCTATTCTGCTTTTGGATACCCGCATACATCATGTGGCTGTTTTGAGGCTATCGCTTTCTATATACCAGAGGTTGAAGGATTCGGGATTGTTCACCGGAGGTTCCCAGGCCCTACCGTGAACGGGCTGCCGTTCTCAACCCTTGCCGACTCAACTGCAGGGGGAAGGCAGGTCGAAGGATTTCACGGTATATCACTTGAGTACATGCGATCCCGGAAATTTCTGTGTGCAGACGGGGGATGGAATGCCATTGTGTGGATGCCAAAGGAGATTAAGGAGAGCCTTACCGGTTTTATCCCCGAAGATATCGCGGGAAAGATTGCAACCGAGGCAGATGCATCAGATGTCCTTGCACTGGAAGAATTCCTGAAAAGAAAGAATCATCCCGTCACTGAACAATGGCCGGATTCGACACAGGTATCCACGGAACAGTCAGAATCATCCTCTGCTTCGCAATTCACCGGAGCAGGGGGCCAGGGACCGGTGTTTGTTGCAGGAGAGCTACCGATAACAACCGGCGGGGTGAAGATCATCCTGAAAAATGCAAAGATATTTGCAGAAAAGGTGATCATCAGACCACTTGAGAAGGATGGAAAAGGGGGAACAAAGTAATGGCAGATGAACCAGATCTCTCCGGATTACTCAGGTTCCTCGGACCCGGAATCGCAGATCTCCTGGCAGGCAGGGAAATTATCCTGGAGAACGTGGAGCTGGATCTTGCCGAACTTGAACTCACCATCCCGGTTGGAGGAGCACCCGTGTATCTTCCCGGTCTTTCCATTCCAGCCGGATCATCCGGAGCGTTACCCCAGGTTCAGGGAATGGATCGAACCAGGTGGCCGACTGAACTCGTACGGGAATCATTCTCTGCAACACCGGACAGGTATCCTGCTCAGATCCGTGAGGTCACGCTTGGTGCAACCAAAGGAGAAGGAGGAACCAGGGGGAGTACCATTACCGTGGGCGGGGCACGAACACCACCATTTACGAACCCGGCCGTGCCCCCTGCCCATCCCCCGGTTATTGCGATGGATGTCTTTGATACCCCGTTTTCAATGCCAAAGGCACTGAAAAATCACCTTACCGAGGTGATCGGTGATCCAGCCGCATGGGCGAAGATGAATGTCGAAAAGTACGGGGCAGACATGGTCACCATTCATCTACTCAGCACAGATCCTTTAATCAAAGATGCCAGCCCACGGGAAGCTTCAAAGACAGTTGAAGAGGTCCTGCAGGCAGTTGATGTCCCGATCATCATCGGCGGCTGTGGAGATCCCAAAAAAGATGCACAGACCTTTGTGGAGATCGCTGAAATGGCAGATGGCGAACGGCTCCTGCTCAACTCAGTAACTGCTGATATGGCAGATGCAAAGACCCTGGAACCAGTTGCACAAGCAGCAGACAAACATGGTCACTGTATCCTAGCTTTCACCGGTCTCGACCTGAACAGTGCCAAAGAACTAAACCGACGTCTGTATCAATTTTTCCCTGCAGACCGGATCCTGAATGATCTGACAACCGTGGCTCTTGGATACGGCCTCGAATATTCATTCACCATCCATGAACGGGCACGGACTGCTGGTCTGATGGGGGATAGCGAACTGCAGCATCCAACGATATCAGCAGCAACAAATGCATGGTCTGCCCGGGAAGCATGGATGGATCTTGGCCCGCGATTCGGATCTCCAGACTTCCGGGGGCCGATATGGGAGACGATTGGAAGTCTGACACTGCTTCTTGCCGGAGTGGATCTCTTCCTGATGATGCATCCGCTTGCGGTCTCAACCATGCGGGATGTATCGTCGCGATTGATCGCAGGTACTGCAGGAAAGGCGACATCAGAGGCAGCATGGGTCTCTGCCAGAATGTAGGGGGTGACAAAGACGGCAGAAAAAAAGAAAGGGATTCGCGAGATCAGCCCGATTGACGTATACAAACTGCTGCCACGGACTAACTGCGGAGAGTGCGGTGTTCCAAACTGCATGGCATTTGCCACCAAAGTGGTGAACGGAGAAGTAGTAATTGAGGGATGCCCACCGATTCTTACCGCCCGGTACCAGGATGCACATGCCAAACTCGGAGAACTGCTTGCACCACCGATCCGGGCTGTCTTCATCGGAACCGGAGAACATGCAGTCACGATCGGGGGAAAACATGTCCTGCAAAGGCACGAATTCACCTATCAGAATCCTCCACCGATTGCAATCGATGTTTCTGACGAGATGGATCCTGCAGCGGTCAAAGCACGGGTAACCGAAATCAACGGATTTTCATACAGTTATATCGGCAGGACACTCTCGCTCGATGCAATTGCCGTTCGATCGGTGACCGGTGATCCCGAAAAATTCAAAGCAGTAGTAACCCAGGTTACCACAGGTTCGGATCTTCCACTCATACTCTGTGCTCATGATCCAACGGTGATGAGAGCAGGACTTGAGATAAACACCGGAAGACGCCCCCTCATCTATGCAGCGAACGGGAAGAACTGGAGAGAGATGGCTGATCTCGCGGTTACGTTTGGATCTCCGGTAGTAGCCTCTGTACCCGGGGATCTCTCCCTCCTCAGATCAATCGTGAAAACCCTGCAGGCATGCGGAATCAAAGAGATCATTCTGGACCCTGGAACATTTGGAGATGAAGGATTCGCTGGAACGGTTCATTCATTCTCAGCGATACGAAAAGCCGCATGCAAAGACGGCGATCCACTCTTCGGCCTTCCAATCCTGGGTACTCCGATCTCGGTCTGGACCGGCCAGGAACTGAGTGAAGAGATAAACCGGTGGCAGGAGGCATATACTGCTTCTATGCTGATGACCAGATACGCCGATCTGCTCATCATGCACAGCTTGGATGGCTGGGTGCTGCTCCCCCAGCTGATCTGGCGGTTCGGATTATACACCGACCCACGGAAACCGGTCTCGGTCGAACCGGGTCTGCGAACCTTCGGGGATCCGGGACCTGATTCACCAGTCCTGATCACCTCAAATTATGCCCTGACATTCTTTACAGTAGAATCAGATATCAAAACAGCCAAAACCGATTGCTATCTGATTGTGATCGAGACCGGCGGGCTCTCGGTCGAGGCTGCGGTTGCCGGGAGGTATCTGAATGCAGAAAAGATCACCGATGCGTTGCGTGAATCAGGCATTGAAAAAATGGTGAACCACCGGCATGTCATTCTGCCCGGGCTTGCAGCCAGGCTTTCAGGAGAAACTGAAGAGGCAAGCGGATGGCGGGTTCTGGTCGGACCCCGTGATTCTTCAGGGATCGGCAAGATGATTCGTGAACACTGGCCTGTGAAAGAAGAGTCCTGACTTTTAGACTGTGGATAATATGCAGGGAGATCGGTCCTTGGATACCCAGGTAAGGATCCTCTTCAACCCGATGAGCCGGATGGTTACCATGCCTTCGGGTCATACCGTCCTTGACGCTATCAGGGAGGCAGGGATCCAGTTTGAGGCGATTTGCGGGGGAAAGTCCCAGTGTGGTAAGTGCCGGGTTATCAGGATCACCGGGGACTGCTCAGAGGATGAGGATATCTGTTCCCAGTGTCTCAGTCCGGGAGAGAGGAGACGGGGGTATCACCTTGCCTGTCTGACCAGGGTATGGTCAGATGCAAAGTTTACGATTCCGGTAGAGTCACGAATCGATCAACCACAAATTCTCCTGACATCAAATGTAAAGGAGGGAGAGATTGAGCCTGCTGCCCGATGGTACCCGGTACAGGTGATCAGGGAGGGACCGTCTGCTCTGTTAGGCCCGTCGATCAGACTGAACGGGTATACCGGGCTCAAACCGGTTATCAGCAAGGATATTGCTGATAAGATCATAGCATCGCCAGGTTCTCCGGCTGTACTAATCACAACTGCCGGAGGAACTCCTGAGGTTATCGATCTCACTGATACCAGAGATTCAGGATCGGTATATGGGGTCGCCATTGATCTTGGAACCACCACGATTGCAGCACTCCTCGTGGATATCACCAACGGTAAGATTCTGGCCAGGGCTTCAGCACTGAACCGCCAGATCACCTATGGCGAAGAACTGGTCACCAGGATTGCAATCGGACGGAAACCATCCGGCCTTGCAGCACTCCGTTCTGCTGCTATCGGGAGCATAAACGAAGCCATCAGTAGGCTGGTCACCGATGCAGGAATTGAGTACGATGATGTAGCTGACTGCTGCATCGGTGGAAACACCGTAATGTGCTGGCTCTTTGCAGGTATCGATCCGACACCACTTGACTATGTGGATGCCGAGATAGATACAACCCCGATCAAGATTCGGGTTGAAGTATCAGGACTCAGCATACATCCAAAGGCATGGGTATGGTGCCTTCCTGCAGTAAGCAGGTTTGTCGGTGGTGATGCGGTTGGGGATCTGATTACTGCAGGGATGGATCGATCATCTGATATCTCCCTGCTTATTGACCTGGGAACCAACGGAGAGATAGTGCTTGGAAACCGGGACTGGCTGGCCTCGACCTCCTGTGCATCTGGCCCGGCATTTGAAGGGGCAGGACTGCGATGCGGTATGCGGGCAATGCTCGGGGCAATCGAACATGTGTCCATCGATAAGATAACCGGTGAAGCAACGGTGCAGGTCATCGGTGATACGCTTCCCAAAGGAATCTGTGGTTCGGGAATCATCGATGCTGCTCCGGCAATGGCTGCTGCAGGGATTCTTGATTTTACCGGAAAGATTGTTGAAGATGCTCCCGGGGTCAGGAACACAGAGGACGGGCCGGGTTATATTCTCGTTCCTGCCGATAAGTCAGGTACCGGGCGGGATATCATGATCACCAGGCAGGACATGGCATATCTGATGGATACTAAAGCAGCAGTTTGTGGGGCGATCAGTGTGCTCATGATGAAATACCACTTGAAGATCACCGATATCAGACATGTTCATCTTGCCGGTGCGTTCGGGACCTTTGGATCAATCGATCAACTGACTGAGTTCGGAATTATCCCGGAGTTCCCACAGGCAGAATTTCATCGGATCGGCAATGGGTCCCTGACCGGGGCATACCAGACCCTGATAGGGGTCGAAGAGAGAAGCCGGGCAGAGGAGATCGCAAGGAGAATGGGGTATATCGATCTTCTGGTTGATACCGATTTCATCGATGAATACTGGGCTGCCCTTCGGATTCCTGGAAAAGAGGAATTATTTCCTGAATATTACCGGACGATGTCCGGAACTCCGCAAACGAACGTCTTACTATCAGAGCGAGAGACCCCGCAGTGAGAGGGTTTCATCTTCTCCTTTTTTTAACTCAATATTTACCGGCCCATCATGCTTGGTTGTATCTGCATTCCTGATGATGGAGACTGATGACCCGTTCAGGGTATAGATGGTTCCTTTCTCATCCTGATTTCGCGAAACTCCTGGGAGCATTGCATCATAAAGAGGTAAGGTCTCTGCTGGATCCGTGACTGCAACGGTGATCGATCTGATCCCGGTTGCTCCATTTGCATGATACGAGGCATTCACTTCGGGAGCACGATAGGAACGCGGAGTTTCGTCAGCGATCAGGAACGGAAGAGCCATCGGGGTCTGGCTCAATGGAACATCGACATACCATGCTACCGTCTCTCCATCAGGACGGTTACGTGTCATTGCTATTGGGTACGAGAGATTCAACCCACTGGCTGCAACTAATGAAGGCTCCAGGGTGAGATTTAAGTCAGGGGAAGCGAGGGCAAAATCCCTCACCCCCGGACCCTCTGCCAGGTGAAGCATAAACCGCTTCTCCATCGGATCACTCTTGTTCATAGCCTCATCAAATATCCCGGTTGTAACCAGTTGATTCATCTGCATACTGAGGGCAGGATCTACCGGGGCAAATAACTCGATATAACTTCCATCCACAAAGGGGATCAGGGCATTATGGGTTTGTGCCCCGGGGAACTCCCCACCTGGAATGACCGTATACCCGGCATCTTTAAATTCTTCGATTGAACGATTAAGATCGCTGACTACCACCACAGCATGATCGATCTTCCAATCCTGGTTACGGGAAGTACTAGATTGGTCAATAATTCCTGCTTCAACTGGGATCAGAGCCATGAAAAGAAGGGAAAGAAAGAATACAAGTCTGAAGAAATGTGGGTACCGATTCATCAGTAGTAATGGACGTTAGAATCGCATATAATTCACGAGCCCAGGAAAGGTTGGATTGTCTATACCTTCACGGGTATGAAGGAGACCAGGAGTTCTTCATCGTCATCATACAGAAGAAGATCAGAACCGGTTGCCTGAAATAATGCAGTGTTCTTGAGATCCCTGACAAAGTCCTCTTCCTGGATACTCACCGAAGGTAAACAGGATTTCGTCGTCATCACCGGGCCAAGGATGATCAGTGCCCCGGCCGCTGAAGTATACTGGGTGTTGTAGGTGTTACATCCTGCAGTACCGGTGAGCGATTCCTCGGAGAATTGTGCGGTGATGGATGCATCAGGAAGAGGAACAGTGAGTATACCGCTGCCATTCAGATATTGCTCCACCACCCAGGTTCCTTCAGGAGAAGCAGCCGTTATGTTCTGTTCCGCTAAAACCGGGGCCGAGAGAAAAAGACAGAGTGTGAGAAAAAACCAGATTTGTATTGTTTTGGCCACCAACATACTTAGTTTCCTGAAAATAAGAGATTTGTCAGGAACTGACCCGGACACTAGAGATTTTTACCAAAATTTCAGAATGATCCATATAAGTAACAATCCTGATCCCCTGATGCAGCAATCCCTTATCCTGAAAAGGCAGGATAGGTAAGCATCACCTGATAAGCCATAAATCCTCCGGAACGATCATTATTCCGAACATTTCACATGACACTTACATCACCTAGATAAAGCCATCCGGAACAAAAAGAGGGAATTATATGATTTGGAGTCAACAGTAACCAATAGATCCGAATCATCGTGCAAGGGAAGCATCAGATGACTGATATCAGACATGAACTTAGAAAATTTGTTGCCCCTGAATTTGTAATTGGGGATGATGCCAGGGCCCTAACCGGAAGGTATGCAAGGAACTACGGGGCTACCCATGTTCTGGTAGTTACCGATCCACAGATGATGAGTACCCCCTGGATCCAGTTGATCTTTGAGAGCCTTGATGCAGAAGGGATCCAGTATACCATTTTTTCTGACGTTCTCCCAAATCCCCGTGATTTTGAGGTTATGACCGGTGCAGAGCGTTACCATGCTGCTGGATGTGATGCGATCATTGCAATCGGAGGGGGGAGTTCAATTGATTGTGCAAAAGGTATCGGGATTGTCGCCTCAAATAATTCCAATATTCTTGATTTTGAAGGGGTGGATAATATCCCGGTACCATCCCCTCCTCTGATCTGTATTCCGACAACAGCTGGATCTGCCGCCGATGTGTCACAGTTTGCAATCATCAATGATTCCCGGAAAAAAGTGAAGATCACCATTATCAGCAAAAAAATCGTCCCTGACATCTCTCTCATGGATCCGGTAACCCTTATGACACTCCCGGCAGCCTTGACTGCACATACCGGAATGGATGCAATCGTACATAGTATTGAAGCATATGTCTCAAATGCAAGTTCACCGGTGACTGATATTCATGCCCTTGAATCGATCAGGATTATGACTACCACTCTTCCACTTGCATGCCTGCACCCCGAAAACCTGGATTACCGGTACCAGACCATGCTCGGTTCTCTCCTTGCCGGTCTGGCATTTTCAAATGCAAGTTTGGGAATTGTCCATGCCATGGCTCATAGCCTTGGAGGGAAATTCGATCTTCCCCATGGAGAGTGCAATGCCCTGCTCCTGGAGGGTGCCATTGAATATAACTTCCCGGCTTGTCCTGAGCGTTACATCAACATAGGCAACGCTATGAACATAGTGTACACCTCGTCAGACCCTGAATCATGTAAGCAACAATTGATATCTGCCATTTCAAGATTGCGATCATCTCTGGGAATACCAAAAGGACTTAGAGAGTTCGGTATATCCACTGAAACTATCTCTTCTTTAGCCAACACTGCGATCCGTGATCCGTGTCTGGCCACGAACCCAAAAGAAACGACAATTAGCGACATCGAGCAGATATATGCCAGATCATTCTGATAACGTGCCGGATTGGAAAAATCAGCGGGCAAAGATCATCGGACTTGGTGAATCATCGGTCAGGAAAAATTACTATCCTGAGCTGCAGGAACGGCTTAATGAACTTGAAAAAGTAAATAAGGCGCTGCAGGAACGGACTGAGGATCTCGAATCGTTAAATGAAGAACTGATGGCAGAGATCCAGGAGCGGAAGACTATGGAAGAGGCACTCCGCGAGAGTCAGGAGCGGTTCAGGGCTGTCTTTGAAAACGCAAATGATTCTATCTTTCTTTATGACTACCTTCCTGACTTGACCCCCCTTCCCTTTATCGATGTGAACAGGAGAGCATATGAGCGTCTTGGATACACCTATGATGAACTGCTCTGCCTGACACCCTGGGATATCATTGCAGAAGGATGCTGGAATAAGTACCGGGGACAGATTAAGAATGTTTACCAACATGGTCACGCTGTGTATGAAGTGATCCATGTAAGCAGAAACGGTGAGAGGATTCCTATGGAGGTCAGTTCCCATCTCTTCACCTTCAGAGGCAGAAAACTACTCCTCTCCATCACTCGTGACAT
>NZ_JAJRBM010000140.1 GCF_028679455.1 Methanospirillum sp.
GATCGGGACACTCAGCCGATCCTTCCTTGAAGTGGTCAGAACATTTGACCGGTTCGGAGATGAAGTGCAGGCCATCAGTTCGGCTGCAGTTGAAGGGAACCTGGATGTCAGAGGAGATACGACAAAATTCCAGGGGGACTACGCAACCATCATCGGCGGAGTCAATCAGATCGTTGACGGGATGGTCACTCCGATGAGGGAGGCGATGCGGCTCTCAGGGGAGTACGCCAGCGGTAACTTCACGGCCCGGATAGATCCAACCCTGCAACTCAAAGGTGAGTATCTCATCTTCAGGGATGCACTCAACACCATCGGTATTGAGGTTTCAGAGGCAATCGCAAAGGTGAAACAGGAGGTTGATGACCTGAGGGACGCAGTCAGCAATGTTGGTACCAACGTTGACTCGGTGACCAGCGGTATCGTCCTGGCACATCACAGCATTGAGGATGTTTCGGCAGGGACCGGACAGGTTGCCCAGATCGCAGGAGCGGTCAATACCCTTGCCGAGCACAGTGGTGACAATACCAGACAGATCATGAATGCAATGCAGGATCTTGCCACTACCGTCTCTGCAGTTGCCGGGAAGATGAACGAAGTCACCGCACTGACCGGAAATGCTTCAAAACTCTCTTCCCACGGGAAAGAAGTTGCGGGGAAGGCTGAAAACGGGATGCATGGAATTCTTCAGTCTTCTGCAGATATCGAGCGGATGGTCATCGACATCAGTAATCAGATGAACGAGATTGGACGGATCGTTGATATCATCAGTTCCATTGCAGAACAGACAAACCTGCTCGCCCTCAATGCAGCAATCGAAGCAGCACGGGCAGGGGAGGCAGGACTTGGATTTGCAGTTGTTGCCGGAGAAGTAAAAGAACTTGCCACCGGATCGCAGAAGTCTGCAGAGAACATCGCATCTATCATCGGAACCCTGCAGCAGAAGACCGTGGCCATCACTGATGAAGTGAAGACATCACTGACGGAAGTAAAGTCAGGAAACGAGGCAGTCGGAGAGACACTCGCCATATTCAACGAGATCGTTGAGTCAATCGCCGAGATAGACAAGAACATGAACGAAGTTGCTGCTGCCAGTGAGGAACAGGCAGCCTCAGTTGAGGAAGTCACCGCTACCGTGCATGAGTTTGGCGATATGGTTCAGCAGACCGCGAAAGAGTCGGTCGGGCTTGCAGCAGCAAGTGAAGAGTCATCAGCTGCGGTTCATCAGATCGTCACCATGATCAACAGCGTTAATACCTCTATGGATGAAATCAGGGAGGTTGTCATGAAGGCCGAGGATTCAACCGTTCATATCGAAGAAACGATGAACCGGTTCAGGATCTGAACCACAGCAGCAACCTTCATTTTTCATGTTCATTTATCGGTCAGTGGATCCAATCCATCCTGACAGATGATCGCCCCTTCCCGTCCGGTTCTCTTTATCCTTGCTGCAGCCATTCTGTTTGGATCCTCAGCACCGGTGGCAAAACTGGCATTAACCGGTAACGGCCCAATCACGCTTGCAAGCCTGATTTATCTTGGCGGCGGGGGAGGGATGGCTGTATACCGGCTTTTCCGCCATCTTCAGAGTAAGATCCCTGCGGAACCATCGCTCACGAGATCTTCGATCCCCTGGCTCATCGGTGCTTCACTCTTCGGTGCCGTGCTTGCATTTACCATTCTGACTCTCTCGCTTCGCCTGATCACAGCCTGGGAGGCATCAGTCCTGCTCAGTTTTGAGGCCGTGGCAACTGCACTTGTAGCAAGAATCATATCCGGTGAACAGGCAGGGTTCCGGGTCTGGACCGCACTCGGGTGTATCACCCTGGCCTGCATAACGCTTGCCTGGCGGCCCGACCAGCCACTCGGACTTTCAATAGGGGCTATCGGGATCCTCATCACCTGCCTGTGCTGGGGGATAGATACCAGTTGTTCACGCATGATTGCCAGTCGTGACCCACTGGCCATCGGGATGTACAAGGGCCTCTTTGCCGGAGTGATCACGTTCACCATTGCGAGAGTCATCAACGAACCGCTCCCGGGAACTTTTCAGGCTGTTAGTGCCGTTCTGATCGGAATGATTGGGTTCGGGGGCCTGATGACATTCTGTTTTCTCAAAGCACTCCGGGATCTCGGCCCTGCCCGGACCGCGTCATACTTCGGAATCAACCCGGTATTCGGGATCATCGTCGGGCTCCTGCTTTTCCAGCAACTTCCCGGCCTGATCTTCATCCCTGCAGTGCTCCTCATGCTCGTCGGGATCATAATCCTCCTCACCGAATATCACAGCCATCCCCACCGGCATCCTCCGGTAGTCCATGATCACCGGCACCGGCACGATGATGCGCATCATGACCATTCCCATCCTAAGGGAACAGATCATCCTGTTCCGGGTGGGCATCACACCCATCTGCATTCCCATACCGACCAGGTACATGAACACCCACATACTCCTGATATCCATCACCAGCACCGGCATGTCTGATCTTCAACTGCTGCGTGAACACCCTGACAAACTTGTACGCTGCTGGCAGATGGAAAGAGGTGACAGATGAACCAACGTGGAGTCCAGATCTCCCGGCGCATGATTAAGAGGAATCCGACCCAACGGTTCTACCATGTTTGCAAAACGGATCGATAACCTCCCCCCATACCTCTTCGCCCGCATCGACGAGATGAAGGCAAAGAAACGGGCGGAAGGGGTGGATGTCATCGACCTCGGGGTCGGTGATCCTGACCTGCCCACCCCGCCCCATATTGTCCAGGCACTCATCGATGCAGCCAAAGATCCTGATAATCATCATTACCCGTCATACCTCGGGATGCAGTCATTCCGGGAAGCAGTCGCCGGATGGTACCAGCGGCGGTTCTCCGTAGACCTCGACCCTTCATCAGAGATCATCTCCCTGATGGGTTCAAAGGACGGGGTCGCCCATATCCCTGAGGCACTCGTCAATCCGGGTGACTACGTCCTCGTGCCCAGTCCCGGATACCCGGTGTACTCCACAGGAGCACTCTTCTCAGAAGGAAAAGTCCATGAGATGCCACTCCTCAGGGAGAACGGGTTCCTCCCGGTCCTTGATGATATTCCAAGTGACGTCGCCAGAAAATCAAAACTCATGTGGATCAACTACCCAAACAACCCAACCTCGGCGATAGCCCCGCCAAAATTCTTCGACGAGGTTGTGGAGTTTGCCCGTGAACACGAGATCGTGGTAGTCAGCGACAACGCCTACTCTGAAGTATCCTTTGATGGATACAAGGCACCCTCATTCCTGGAGGCAGACGGAGCATCAGAGATCGGTATCGAGATGCACTCCCTCTCCAAGACCTACAATATGACCGGGTGGCGTATCGGGATGGCAGTTGGGAACAAGGAGATCATCAGAGGCCTCGGGGTAGTCAAGACCAACATCGACTCAGGAACCTTCAATCCGGTGAGCATGCAGCAATTGCAGCCCTCTCCGGCCCGCAGGACTGTGTGGCAGAAGCATGTGGCATCTACCAGGAACGCCGTGACGTGCTGGTTTCAGGCCTGCAGAAACTCGGATTTGAGATCCAGGCACCAAAAGCTACCTTCTACGTCTGGCTTAAGGTAGAAGACAGCATGGCAATGGCAGCAAAGATGCTGAACGAGACCGGAATTGTGGTCACCCCAGGCATCGGATTCGGAAGATCCGGAGAGGGATACGTACGGTTCGCCATCACCCGGTCTGTTGACCGTATTCGTGAGGCAATCGGCAGAATGGAGTCGGTATCATGGTAATGACCCTTCCTTCACACCTCTCGATCAAAGACCGGCATCTGCAGATCAACGGGTGCGATGTAGTAAAACTCGCGTTCACCTATGGGACCCCGTTGTATGTCACTGACGAGGACCGGATCCGGGAAAATTTCCATGGATATCAGAAGGCACTCTCTGCCCGGTATCCAAGTATCAGAATTCTCTACGCTGCAAAGGCAAACGGAAATCCTGCAATCCTGAAGATCCTTGCACAGGAAGGGGCAGGAGCCGATGTTTTTTCAGCAGGAGAAATCACCATTGCCCTGCAGGCCGGGATGAAACCCGAGTACCTGTTGTTCAACGGCAGTTCCAAGACCGAGGCTGATCACCGGCTTGCAGTCTCAAAAGGAGTCAGGGTATCACTTGACTCGATCGATGAACTCGTCCAGCTCG
Organism: Methanospirillum sp.; assembly: GCF_028679455.1. GTDB lineage: Archaea > Halobacteriota > Methanomicrobia > Methanomicrobiales > Methanospirillaceae > Methanospirillum. The sequence goes on from NZ_JAJRBM010000140.1 coordinate 4,175, forward strand.
ACCGGATTGCAGGAGAGACAGGGAAGGTTGTTGAGATCTCGTTCAGAGTGAATCCTGCAATCGATGTCCCCACCCACCCGAAGATCGCAACCGGTCTTGCAACCTCCAAGTTCGGGATTCCGGCTGCATCCATCAGGGAAGCATATGCAAAGGCACTTACCTGTAAGAACGTGGTGCCAGTAGGAATCCACTGCCACATCGGATCCCAGATCCTCTCGGTTGCACCCTTTGCAAAAGAGGCAGAGGTGCTGATGGAGGTCGTTGC
>NZ_JAJRBM010000141.1 GCF_028679455.1 Methanospirillum sp.
AAACTCCAGGGACTGTACCTGGAAGGTGATGAATCAGGCATTTCACCAACAGAAAAAATACCGCTTCTGTCAGGTAGTACTCTTTATCCTTCCTTTCCAAAGGTATGTACGGGGATTGAATGATATGGGTAGTGTAAACTATCCCTGGATGATGGGGATCTGTCTCACAATTCTGCTTATCGTCTCTCTTTCGGTGGCAGAACCGCTCACGCTGAGGGAAGAGAATACCAGCCGTTTTTTCAGGTCAGACCCGGATGAACTGAAATGTCCGGATATTTCAACTAAAACACCAGGATCATTAATTGATTCCTTTTCTATCCTGCAGACAAAAATTCTTTCAAAAGATCAGTATTCTGAAGCGGCTGCCGGAACCGGATGGCAGGATGTCACCATGCCGGTAGTGATCATCGCTCCAGGGATGTACCGCATCAATAATGATTACACCGCGACAAAGGAAGAGATTGGAGTCTCCATACTCGCGTCTGACGTGTATGTTGACGGGAACGGGCATACATTCACGGGTTTTTTGGGGCATGAGAGTTACGGGGCCGGGATGAGTCAGGAAAATGGCCTCTCAAATATTACCATTACCAATTTTTCAACCCGGGAGTGCACCGGGGGGATAGCATTTGAACATGTTTCAAATATGGTAATATCAGGTACACACCATGCAGAGGCAACATCTGGAATTACAGGAGTATCTGCTCAAAACCTGATCATTTCAAACAATACCATCACAGACTATCCGAAGACCGATCAACAGGAGATTGTCACCGGTATTACCATCATGCAGGGAACCGGTATCTGGATAGAAGGAAACAGGATTGCCAACCTTTCACCCGGCAGAAAAGAGTCTGATTCGACCGGTATCTCTCTGTTTTATTCCGATGATCTGCATCTCATCAGAAATGAGATAACAGGACCGGTATCATTCGGTATCACGACTGATGAAGAGTCCCCGGATGATGAGTTCTCATTCGATATATCAGATAACCGGATCTCTGACGTGAGCATGATCGGGATGCATATCGGTGCAGGACAGGGACAGGTCAGGAATAATTCAGTTCGTAAGGGAAAGGTGGGAGTTTTCCTTACCATGGATGATACGACAGTTATCAATAATACCATCCTTGGAAATCTGCAGAGAGGACTGGATTTGAAGGGGAAAAACCTGACATTATCAGGAAATACCCTCTCTGACAACAACTGCAATCTCTACATCGAAGGAGAGGATGAAGATGATTTTCTGCATCAGATAGACCGTACAAACCTGCTTGACGGGAGACCACTGATCTACATCAGGGAACAGGAGGGACAGACGATAGGTCCGGTGGAGAACCCGGCCATGGTCCTGGCGATTCGCAGTCATAACCTGACCATTCATGATGTGTCTACCGCGAATGCCATGGCAGGTATCCTTCTCATCAACAGTTCCGATGTCTCCGTATCCGGTGCTCATGATTCAGGGTCGGTACAGGGATTCGTGGCGACGAAAGTGAACAGATGCAGCATACAGGACACATCAGCGTATAATAATTCATTATACGGGTTTATTGTCCGCGATAGTGAAAACTTGTCGATGGACCGGTGCCATGCGTCAGGTTCATCAGGAAATGCATTTTTCCTGTTCAATTCAAAAGATATCCAGGTCAATGCAAGTTACTCCCATGAATTCAATCCTCCTTTTATTGAAGAGGATGCACATGGTGCGTACATCGATTACTGCAGGAATGTATCCGTTCTGAATTCGATATTCTCCAAGTGCCCAAATTCAGGCATGTATATAACCAATTCAGAACGGGTTCTCGTCAGAAAGGCACACCTTGAGGAGAACCAGGAGGATGGTATCGACATGATGCAGTGCACCGACTCATCGATCGAGGAGTCGCTGATATTGAACAATACTGAAACAGGTATCGATACGGATTTTATCACCGGATATTCCGTTCGTCGCAATCTCATACTCAATAATACGGTTGCCGGTCTCCGTTTCCTGGATGTATCAAACGGAACGATCACTGATAACCTCTTCAATAACACGGAGAATGTACGGTTCGTGTGGGGTTCCTCACCCCTCGTGTGGAATACGACCCTGACACCGGGGGATAATGTCGTTCATGGACCAAACCTGGGAGGAAATTTCTGGGCTGCACCGGATGGACAGGGTTTTTCACAGACTCATGCAGATCGGGGGGACGGGATATGCAATGCCTCCTATACCATACATGATGAAAATATCGATCATCTCCCCCTGGCCATCCCGCCTGATGAAATGATCGTCAATTTCACTGCAGACCAGACATCAGGAGTTCCGCCACTCAGGGTCAGGTTTTCAGATCTCTCCTCCGGCTACCCCGACTCCTGGAGATGGAGATTTGGTGACGGAACCGGTTCGTCTGAACAGAACCCGGTCCATACCTACACCGGTGTCGGACGATATACCGTGACTCTTGAGGCAGCCGGAGAGAATGGACAGGGCATTCACCGGAAAAATGCATGTATTACGGTCCATCAGGGAAGGATTACCGGTCCTGCCGGGGTGCTCATGGTCAGTTCAACTCCCGAGAACGGATCAGTACTGCTCGACGGGGTAATGAACGGGTACACTCCGCTGGAAAATGCAGTTGTTCCAGCCGGAACTCACCTGGTTGCCATAACCCATGACGGATATCAGGACTGGTCCCGGACGGTTACCGTGCAGCAGGGCCAGGTTACTCTCCTCCCCACGGTAGGGCTGCGAAAGAGAGGGTATAATGAAACTGTTCATAATTCCCCTGAGAAATTACCGGTAAATGGGATAAAAGAAAGATTTCACGATCAATAAATATGTTAGGTAGGAGATCTTCATGACAGGAACGGTCACGTCAGGACGGTAACTGGGTAGATACCCAATCGTTCCCCTTTTACCTCTCTCCATAAAGATCAGTATTACCCTGTAGTTCTATCTCACAAGATCGTCTCTATTTAAATATTACATACTTCGTTACATTCAGATCCTGGTCTGATACCGTTGGCACAAAAGCATACAATTATATTTTTTTCACCATAATATACCCATATCATCTCTCGAAGTGTTGTTTTACAATAAATGGGGTAAATAATGGGTGTAACGAAGAGAATTAATGTACATGTATCGTGTCATATTTTATCAACCAATATACGAACTGAACCGGTCTGGATTGAGGATCACAAAGAGATGATCAACTCAATGATCAAGGGTGTATGATGAACTCAAAATTTTCTTTCTCCAGCATAGTACCACTTCTCATACTGGTTGTGTTTGTAGCAGGGACTGGTATCAGTACAGCTGATACAGCCATCAGTATACCCGTGATAAATACGAGCACCCTGCTTTCATCCCACATATTTGTCACAGGAACTGAAAATAGCACAATTCCAGTATTCTCTGATTACAACACTGCTATTGAAAACCCGGATTTACCAAATGATCTAAATCCGGTTGTATCCTCAGGTTCATTCGCAGATACCGGATTGGAAACGATGGGTAGTGCAGTCCTTGTTCCGATCACCCCAACTCCGGAAGGTAGTGGATATTCATACTTTAACACTACTGGAACAGACCCGGGTTATTATATCTCTTCACCTGGAACATACATCCTCCAGGAGGGTTTCACCACAACGAACAGTTCCGCGATTAAAATCGATGCATCTGATGTGGTTCTTGATGGAAATGCACAATCGATATCCGGAACATTGAAAAATACCGGGGTTTCCATCGAGTCTGGAAGAACAAACATATCTCTCAAAAACTTTGGTGATATCAAGCAGTTCTATTATGGAATCAAATCGGTAGGGAATCAGGTTAATCTGGTAAATAACTCAATTTCAGATAATATGTATGGATGTGCAAATAGTTATGGCCTGAACTTTGTAATGAGCCATAATACCCTTAAAAACCAGTCCTTTGCCGGAGTAATTCTCTATGGAGAAAGCCCGCAATTGACAGAGAATACGTTTAATAAAAATGGCTATGGGCTGCAGAGCTATTCACATAACCTGAGCCTTGTAAAGAACATATTTGCAGATAACAGGTATGGGGTAACTAACTCCGGAAAATATCCAAAAATCAGAGAGAATACGATACTACGCAGCCTTTTGTATGGAGTTTATCTATCCTCCGGAGAAGGAGGCGTATGTTCTGATAATTTCTTCGGACATAACGAAAACGCCCTGGGATCAAATGTCCCAAATATCACTATCTCCAATAATACAATATCATATACCTCTCTGTACAAATATGGCATATATTCGACAGCTAAGAATGTGACCATCTCCGATAATACCATCTCCAATTCCGGATTTGGAATCATTTTGTCCGGAGCAGACGGAAGAGTGACACATAACAGCCTGTATACATGTTACTTCTCCGGTATTTCTCTGGCTGGTGACAGGGGAAAAACTATCGGAAACACTATTCGGGATACATCAGGGGAAGGTGCAGTATGTTTTGGAGCGAATACTACAATCATCAATAATATTATTACAAATGCGACAAACGGACTCGGAATCACAGATAGTTACAATACAACCATGACCGGGAATCAGATCAACAGGACAAAAGAGTATGGCATATGGATCAGAAGTGTAGAGGGCGGAACCGGTGAAGGAGTAATCTACAATAATTATCTTGGAAGTCAGACAAATCTCGGCGGTGATGGTAATTTCAATTCGTACCATTATGCCTGGACGAATCCTTCCGGACCGCAGCGGGGAACGAATGTTGTCGGAGGGCCGTTTATTGCCGGTAATTACTGGAGTAATGCAGACGGAACCGGGTGGTCTGACCTGAAGACGCCTAACGTTTCTGGATATTCTACAACTCCCTATGAGGTGCTGGGAGGGAAGTATGATACCGCTCCACTCATTCAGCAGACACCGGTCATGATCAATTCATCGGCAAATGAATGGGGGATTGTTGTTCCCTATGGGAACAATTCGTATCAGTCATACACGAACCAGACATTTATCACCGAGGCAAAACCCGGAGCAGATATCACTGATGTGGTTGTAGATTCCCATTCACAAGGAAACGTCTCAAACTGGACGTTCTCTCAGCTCACAGAAGATCATATGATTCATGCGGTCGGGAATGCAACACCAGGGCAGGTTCATGTCTTCTTTAATGCCTCCACCAGATATGGAGAGAAACCACTCACGGTCTCGTTCTCATCTGGACAGTCATTCGGATCACCGACCTCATGGTACTGGCAGTTTGGCGATGGAGTGACTAATACTACTCAGAATCCGGTTCATACCTATGAGACTCCTGGAATATACACGGTCACCTTGCGGGCTCTGAATAATCAGACCAGTGGGTATGCAGTATGGAATAACTGTATTACGGTCACTGATGGACCTTTTTAGAACCGACTCCAACTCCGGTTCCTTGAAAGACCACCACACCGTTCTCCTCGTACCAGAAACCCGGAAATTCACCGCTGATTGTTGATTTCAGGGATCTCAGTACAGGAAATCCGGTATCATGGAGTTGGGACTTTGGTGATGGATCATATTCATCTCTGCAGAATCCATCCCATACTTATACTTCCGCAGGCTCCTGTTCGGTGACATTATCGGTCAAGAATAAAGACTATGGCGGGAACTTACGAATTCAGGATGCAATTGTTGCAACCAGAATTATAAACCTGACATTCGGCAGCAATTATTTCACGCATAGTATTTTTCAATCCGTGGGCCAAGCAACCTTGAAATCTGGCGTAATTCATCCGAATAATTGACAATTCTAGAACTAATGACCCCGTTCTCCATCTCTTTGAGTTCTCTCACTCGTCGGAACAACGGGAAGATCCATTTTCCGGAGGGTTTTTGAAACTGCTTTCTTTTTTGATCTCGTATGGTCTCGTTTTTCTCCACCAGTGCCTTCCGTACCATCCATTCAACAAAAGAATAGATGACAAGACAGAGCACCATATCATTGCCAACGCCGCAATCCGGTTTTCCTTCTCCAGATAGACATCTGCAACATGAAATGATTCATCTTTCAGGAACCTGAATCCTTTTTCCACCTTGCTCTGTTCTTTATAATATTCCAGACAGGTATCCGGATCTATCGCAGTGTCATTGTTTGCAAGGATAAACAGACCCATCAGGTTCCGTTCTCTCTCGACGGTCTCTTCATTGTATACCAGTTTACAGGATGGGAAGATCCGTCTCTCCAGTTCTTCATCTTTCTTTGGACGCCCCCGCTCTCCGCTTTTCCGTTGGTTAACAGCCTTGAACTCGATATCTGTAGCCAGGTACCGTGGATGCTTATTCAGCCATCTCTCAATAGCCAATTGAGCATCTTTCTCACAGGCAAATCCCTTAACCAACAACGAATGTATTGCGGTCTGATCCTTTTTTAGACAGGCATTCATCTTATCAATGTCATGGGCTACCTGTCTCTTGTGAAGTTCCTCCGAATGGAACAGAATCCACCTTTGAGGAATATCAGCATAACAACTCTCAAATATCGCGTATTTGTACCGGGAATCAATACATGGGTGCCATTCGATCTCTGCAGAAGCAACTTCTTGTGCTTCTTTGATTACTCCAGGAACACGACTTATCCAAAAACAATGCGTACCTAGCGTTTTAAGGCTGGTTGAGGTGTAAAACGCAGAATCAGCAATATGGTAGGTAATCTGGTCCGGGTCGAATGCTCCCCGGATCTGGGTGATCACATTCAATAACGTCTTCTTATCTGATTCATTCCCC
>NZ_JAJRBM010000142.1 GCF_028679455.1 Methanospirillum sp.
AAGACCTGAATTTAACCAGTACGGCATACTGGTACTCGGCAAGGATCTTTCGAAATTCATCAGGTGTCGGGACATGAGGCGGACACGTGAGTTTAGTCCCATAGGTTACGCACCCGGTCCTGCATTTCAGGGAGACTCGGTTCTCAACGATTACGTCAGAACTTCTGATGACCCGTGCTTCGGTTGCACCAAATCTCATGGCTGCTTGTATAAGGAAGTCAAGCGGTGTTATTTCTGATTCATCTGGGTTCATGTGATTCACGTTGTTGTGTCTATGTCAGAGGTTTTCAAATGTTCATCAGGATTTTCTCTAAATTTACGAGTTATTTTGATTTCTGTATTAGGGATTTGTCAAATATCTGGATGTTTTATCATGAACTCCCAAGTCACCCTGGCGATCCTGCTGACCATGACATTCACAGGGCAGGAGAGTGTCATGGTCTCCTGGATTACTCTATTCACTACAATTTCATCCAGATCTCCGGTTACGGTGATGACCATATGAATCTGTTTCAGAATCTCTGGTGGAATCTGGCTTCTGGTGCATTTCATTTCTATTCCGATTTTATCAGGTATCTTTCCGGTTTTTATCAGATTGATGTGAGTCTTTATCGCGATGCATGTTCCAATAGATGCGATAAAGTACTCCATAGGGTTAGGATACTCTTCTTTTCCTCCGAGCATACCTGAGGGCTCGGCGATAATCTCCTTTCCGGTACTGGTTTTCGCAACATACCGCAACGGCTCTACCTGTAACACATGCATTGTCATTGAAGGGTTGTTCATACAATATCCCCGCATATGGCGGTTTGTGATATCTTTTACGAGTTTGTTTCAATATTTTTCAAAACTATTCTGTCAATATTTCACCAGTGAGATTCTTTAAATTCACCTCTGAAAATATACATACCATCTAGAATGTATTAATCCAATCGGTTTGTATCCGGATATTCGACATGGTTTTCAACTGTCGGGAGAAATAAATACTAACGTTCAATGCCAAAAGTCGTTCCCGAATATAAGGAAGAAGCAAAACGTCGCATCATCGAAGCAGCGATCGACGTGATAGCAGAGCGGGGATGCGACCAACTGACTTTTGATCAGGTTGCAAAAAAGATCGGGGTTACCAAAGGGGCTGTGTACTGGTACTTCAAAACCAAGGAAGAACTCATCACCGCAGTATTAAAACGGTTCAGAACCGATTTTGAACGGACCACCTTTGAATCCTTCTATAACCGCCCGATCGATGAGATGCTGCTTCAGATATTTGACCGATTCACGCTGACTGATAACCGGCAGCGGGCAATCTTTTTTGAGATGTTTGCTCTCGCAGTCCGGAGTTCAGATGTCAGACATGCGACCCGTGACTATTACCAGGGCCTGGTTGCAACCTTCGAAGATGCCATCAAAAGAGAGCAGAAGCAGCAATTACTCGATCCAGATGCAGATCCCCATACCCTGGCACTCCTTATGGTGGCCCTTTATTCAGGGCTGCAGAACTTTGAGATGGTCTGGATGTGCCCGGATGAGATCAAGAACCTCTGGCTTGACGGAATAAAACATCTGCTCGGTCCTGTGCCCGCAACCCAGAAGAAAGAACAGAAGAAGAAGTAATCCCTGATAATCATGAATGTTAGTTGTACTGCTTTTCTGCTGCTATCGCCTCCTCATATCTCCCAGATATAAGCGGGGAACAAGTACTGAACCGGGGATTAATGAGAACTCCTGAACCATTATCAGCAAGCCCGGTCACTACCGTGCCAGGTGTGAATGACCCCTGCATCACTGAGGTGATCTCACGGTTTACGACCTGATCCAGGTTCTTGACTGCAGAGGCGATGACCACTTCAGGCCCAAGTACTGACTGATCAGAATCAACCCCGATGATTCTGAGCCCCGAAGTGTTTCGTGCAAGATCTATCACCCCGGTCCCTGATCCCCCGGCAACAGTAAAGATGAGGTCGGTCCCGTTGGAAGAGAGGGTTCTGGCAATTGCTGCTGCCTTATCAGGGCTCCAGAACCCAGAATTGTCGTCAGCAACATAGGCGGTTGTCAGAGTGACCTCTTTTTCTGACTGGTTTGCTCCTTCAGAAAAACCAGCAATAAACTCATCCATTACCGGACTTTCCCTGCCCGCAACTACCGCTATCTTCCCGGTACTGGTCTGATCTGCCGCGATGATTCCAGCAAGATAACTGGAACCATACATCGAGAACCTGATGGTCCGGGTGTTATTTCCGGTGAGGGGATCGGTATCGACCCCAATCACCGGTACCGCAGAATTGGCAGTCGCGATGGTCTGTGCCATCCCGGTCAAAGGGCTGCCCACCAGAAGTACCATCACCGGGGTTTCACCATTCGGGCCATCGATTTCAGGAATCGGATCACTCGATGCATTATAAATCGAAAATTCCTGAACTGCAAATGTATGATTTTCTTTCGCCTGGAGAAGGCCGCGGTAGGCACTGTCGATGAATGACTGATCTCCTTTCCCTCCTGAATAAATAACATCTATCAGTGGAGTGGAAGCCATTTCACCCAGGGC
>NZ_JAJRBM010000143.1 GCF_028679455.1 Methanospirillum sp.
CGGATACAGGAAGATCCCATCGATCTTACACAGGTTTTTGAGAATATCGGGCCAGAGACCGGGGCTGTTCTCATCTTTGCAGGCATCGTAAGAAATGATGGGATGGATGTTCTGCGACTCGAGACCGATGAGGAAGAGGCTGAAAAAGAGATACAGAAGATAATTTCAGAGTCTGAAGAGAAGTGGGATCTCACCAGTGTCCAGGTTATCCATCGGTACGGGTCAATGAAAGTGGGTGAAGTGATCGTGCTCATCACGGTAGCATCAGGCCATCGTGATGTGGCATATGCGGCATCGCGGTTCCTCATCGACGAACTAAAAGTCAGGGTTCCTATATGGAAAGCAGAACTCTTCGGGGAAAAGGTGCGTTGGGTTCCAGGCGCAGGAGAGTAATTTCATCGTGCAGCAGATGAAACTTCAGGATCTCATTTATCTGAACAATGCGGCAAGTATCTGGCCTAAACCGGCCTGTGTACTGAATGTTGTATCGCGCAGGATTGTCTCTGAAGTGATCGAGGAGCTGGTCTCATGAAGATCATCAAATTGCGATTCTCTTCGAAGTGTAAAGATGGTGCAATCGTGACCGAATGCACGCTTGATGCTCCGGTCAGCGATCTCTTTCTCACATCGATTCAGGAAAGAGGGATGATAACCACGAAGAAACTTGGAGGAAGCACCCTTTTTACCTTCACCGCTGATTTCTTCTCGCTCAAAGGAATGGTTGGGGATACCCTCGTATACATCAGTCATCGCAAGGAAGATACCGAACCTGTTCAGGTACTACTCACTACGTTGTTCGAATAGATCCATAATTAGATCCTATATTTTTAGATCCAGTCCCGGGAATCAAGCCGAACTGCCAATCTGCAGTCCGCTCCAAGCCTCTCCTCCATTCTGGAGATGTCTGTTCTCCTGTCTGTTCTGCAAACATCTGACAATACAGATTATGATCATTATCAGAACTCTTGTAATGATCATTTTTAAATTCAATTTCTTTGTTTTTGAGTAAATGGATTTTAGATTGACTTGTGAAAACCTACATTATGGATTCCCACCGATGTAATGACTAGTAATTTGTATGTCTGATGATCTGGTGGAATTATTTGGAAAGTTTATGCTGGCTCTGGAAAAAATAGAGCGTTGCAGTGAGTTTGCTCAGATGATCCCTGAAGTACGGACCAATATGGTCTTTGCGAAACAGGGTGCAAAAACCAGGGATGATGTCCTTGCGGTAGATGGGAGAATTACGGTGGTGAACGGGATGCCATTCGCTGCAGGACGTCCCCGGCTTGGTGCATCAAGTCATATGGCCCGGCTGATCATTGAACTTGCCAGAGTCGATCCCTCGTACCGGGCAGGAATGGACTTCATGAACAATCCTGTGTTTGCAACATGGTTGAAGCAGTATTGTGCCGAAAAAGGATGGGTCTTTTCAGTAATTGACCGTAGTAATGAACCTGAAGAGGTTAAAGAGAAAGAGTGCGGTTCCATGCCCTGGAAGGTTGCAGAAGCAGTCCGTGCCTGTGGAGGAGTAGCTCCCAAGGTTTTCTATGAAACCGGAGCGGTAGGAAAAGAACCGGTTACTGTTCTTGTGGGAAAAGATCCCATTGAAGTTGTGGATCAGGTTATTGAGATTGCAAAGCGATATACCGCTGAATCATCGTCACGGTCTGGGGTCTAATGACCGGCAGCGGGCAGAAGATTGGAAAGATAGATACCGGGATCTTCAACTCCTTTCTTCAGCACAGGCTGGGTGCTTCTGATACATCAGTCATCGTTCCGCCTCGTACTGGGATAGATGCAGGGGTAATCTCGCTTGGGAACGGAGAAGTTCTCATCGTGGCTGAAGATCCGATATTCGCAATTCCAGGTCAGCCTCTTGAGATGTTCGGGTGGTATACCGTTCATATCGGGGCAAGTGATGTGGCAGTAATGGGAGTTGCTCCACGGTACATGACATACTCCTTGTTGTTACCTCCTGATACTCCAGATGAGGATCTGAAGACAATCGTGAACTCAATTCATACCGCTGCTTCAGAACTTGGAATTGCAATTGTGGGAGGTCACACCGGATATTATCCTGGTTTTGCAGCGCCAACCATTGGGGGAGTGACGGTATTTGCTATCGCGAAGGAGGATTCCTATGTCACTCCGGCGGGAGCAAAACCAGGGAATGTGGTTATCCTTACCAAAGGTCCGGCAATTGAAACTGCCGGTATTTTATCAGTTCTCCGGGAGAAGGATCTCCTGGTGAACCATGAACCCGGTCTTGTAAAGCGGGCACAGGCTCTCTGCAGCCAGATGAGTGTGGTCAGAGATGCCCTGACTGCGATGAGTGCCGGGGGTGTGACCGGGATGCATGATGCCACCGAAGGCGGGGTAATCGGAGGATTGTTTGAGATCGCTGATGCGAGCGGTGTTGGTATGGATATCGATGAATCTCGGTTTGTATATCCCCCCGAGGTTAGGATGGTGTGTGAACATTTTGGAATCGATCCCATCAGATCAATCGCTGAAGGATCTCTCCTCATAACTGCTCAAGAAGAGTATTCAGATGCTATTCTTACATCGCTTGCAGCACATGATATTGTTGGATCGGTGATTGGAACGGTTACCAGCAACCCGGTTCGTCGCATGATAAGACGGCTGGATGGCTCCATCATCCCCCTGGAAGTCCCGGCCCAGGATCCCTTCTGGCCGGTTTTCTTTGAGAGTGTATCCTGATCTCATCAGCCGGTCTTCGAATTTACAAATTTTTGGCTCCAATCTTTCTTCTTTCTTCTTTCTTCTTTCTTGTAAATCGTTGATAGAGGCATCGGGTTCATCGTAACCTGGCCGGTAACAGAAGGTATATGTGGATCGATATGCATATTGAGTAGTCAATCTAGACCGGCTACTCTAGTGTTCATCCGGTTATTCCAGGAGAAGTTTATGCAATATCGACAAGTTCCAAAAAATGGTGATACCCTCTCGATACTCGGGTTCGGAGCGATGCGTCTCCCTACCCGGAGAGGGCGAATCGATGAGAGTCGGGCAATCAGTCAGATCCGAAGTGCGATTGATGCAGGAATCAATTACATCGATACCGCATTCATGTATGGCGAGAGCGAGCGGGTTCTGGGCCTGGCTCTTCATGATGGATACCGGGAAAAGGTCAAACTTGCAACCAAACTTCCTCCGTGGCATCTGAAGAAACCTGAGGATATGCAGACCATCCTTGATAGCCAGCTGAAAAAACTTCAGACCGATCATATCGATTATTACCTCCTGCATTCCCTTGACGCAAATAACTGGAAGAAGTTTCTGGATCTCGGCGTCTTTGAGTTTCTGGAAAAGGCGAAGCAGGCCGGAAAAATAATCAATATCGGGTTCTCATTTCACGGGGATCGTAAGACGTTCAGAGAGATCATCGATGCGTATGACTGGATTTTCTGCCAGATCCAGTATAATTTTCTCGACGAAAACACTCAGGCAGGAAAAGAAGGGCTCTTGTATGCAGCCTCCAGGTGTATTGCGGTCATCGTCATGGAACCGCTTCGGGGAGGGATGTTGGCTCAAAAACTTCCCAAAGAAGTCGGGAGTATCTATGAAAATGCCTTACCACACCGGTCAGCAGCTGAATGGGGTCTTCGCTGGGTCTGGAACCATCCAGAAGTAACGGTGGTCCTCTCCGGGATGAATGATGAGCAGCATATTGCCGAGAACATTGTTGCATGTGAGGACGCTTTGCCAGATTCAATGACTCCTGGTGAGCTGACCATGATGGATACGGTTAAGGGTGTATACAAACGACTGATGAAGGTTGAGTGTACCGGATGTGCGTATTGTATGCCCTGCCCATTCGGGGTAAATATCCCTCAGTGTTTCTCGTTCTATAATCAGTATCATATGATCGGTAACCGGCTGATGACCAGAGCAATGTACGGGATACAACTGATGGGTGGAATGGGGGGAACACCTGCTTGTGCATCGCTCTGTAGAAATTGTGGGAAATGTGTGACTGCCTGTCCCCAGCA
>NZ_JAJRBM010000144.1 GCF_028679455.1 Methanospirillum sp.
AATGAGAATTAGTGCGAGGAGAAACAGGTAAAAACCAACCAGCCGCAGGCCCTGTTTCCATCTGATATGAAGAGTTCTGGTTAATAGAATGGTATTGGTACTCAGGCAATCAACAAAGATAAACTGGAAGACAGCACTGATCATCACATAGATAAAACCGGCAATCAAAATTCCGAGAGTAATGGTATACACCAGATCAGAAAAATCTGAAAGAACTATTGACCCAGGGATGCCAAAGCAGGGTGCCCCGGACCCTGAGACAGGATCAGTCCGGATAGGATTCACCATGCCTCCACCGAGAAAAAGAGCGATGATCGCAACCCGAATCCATATGCCTGACTTTGGTGGCCAGAGAAGGAATATCGTCCGGTCTATTGCTTCACTCATTGCTGAAGTAGCATAATGATGTGGCATAGTCTATTATTACGGTTTTTTGCGTACACGGGGAGTATCAGATATCACAAACGGGCACCGCAAATCCTCCGGCATCTGCCGGATTGGACAGGATTCGCATACGGGCTTGGTCCGGCAGATACTAGTACCCAGATACACAAGTTGGGCATGATAATCATTAAACAGATCCGGGTCTGGAAAGAGTCGGGTTGTAAAAAAATTTTGCATCAGTTCATATGAAGCATCTACCGGAAACCATCCGATCCGGGACCCAATCCGTCGGGTATATGCATCAACAACAAAAACTGGTTTTTCACAAGCATACAGAAGAATGGAATCCACAGTTTCAGGACCAAATCCTTTGAGTTCAAGCAACATCTCACGGAGCAGACCGGTTTCCTCCTGTTTCATCAGGGAGATATCTCCCCGGTATCGGGTCATAAAAAATTCTGCAAATACCAGAAGACGAACTGCTTTCTGATTATAGTACCGGGAGGATCGGATAAGGGGAGCCAGGGTATCTGGCCCAAGAAGAAGGAGCGCTTCGGGATCCAAAAGCCCTGATTTTTTTAGAGTAGAGACTGCCTGTGATGCACCGGTCCATGAGACATTCTGTGCCAGAACGGCACCAACTATCGTCTCAAACCAGCCTTCAGACGGCCACCATCCCTGATGACCGTAGGCATCATGCAATTCCTGATAATACGTGAGAAGGTCGTCACGGGTTATTTCAGAGGAGCCTGATGTTTCAGATCGAATTAAGGTACTCATCAGTTCCAGACCTCATCACTTATGACCAACCGGACTGTCGTTCCCATGCAGCATACCGCTGGCGCAACATGAGTAGTTCTTCATCAGTAAGATCAGTTCCATGACGTTTTCTAAGTATAGTTGCCAGTTGATCCGCAATATGCTCGGCAACTTCACGCTCCCTACAGGAGACATATATCCGCGAATCACTAAGAGCAGTCGTCACCCCACAGATCGGACAGAGCATATGATGCCGGTAGTCAGGAGCAGTCATCATATGGGAACAACCACCACACCGGATCACCAGATACATAATCTGAACCTTTGCTCTGCAACTCCAGATGAATCTTCCGGACTTACTTCCCGGGGGACAACAATGTCATGGAGACATATCGGGAGTGAAGGAACCAAATTGATATATGAGATCAGTGCTGCACCCCTAAAGAACAGGAGTACCCATGGATTCTTCAATTTCGATAACCGGACTACGGGGACTTCCCCTTATTCAGAAAGATGATGATATTGCAGCATTAATTTGCAATACCACCACATTGCAGAATGGCGACATACTCTGCATTGCATCTACGATCGTCTCAAAAGCAAATGGGTATTCACGGAGACTTGATGAGATCACTCCCGGGAAACAGGCGTGCTCCATCGCATCGGTAACCGGAGAAGATCCAAGATTCCTGCAGGTCGTTCTTGACCAGGCCGCAGATGTTCTTATTGAGACTCCATTTACCCTTACTGCACTCCCCTGGGGTCATGTGGGTGTTCGTTCAGGGGTGGATGCAAGTAATGTCGAAGACGGATATGCGATCTACCTTCCCCCGGATCCCATGGCCGAAGCTTCACGAATTGCAGAGAGAATTTTTGAAATTACAGGAGTATTATGCCAGATTATCCTGACCGATACCTGCGGACGGGCATTTCGTCGTGGTCAGACCGGACATGCAATCGGATGGAGTGGCATGACCGCTATCAGGGACTTTCGCGGGGATACTGATCTCTTTGGAAAGGTTCTTGAGATCACTGAAGAAGCAGTAATCGATGAGATAGCAGGGTTCTCTAACTTTGTAATGGGAGAAAGCAACAACGGAGTTCCGGTTGTATTATTCAGGGGTTGCCCAGCATGGAAAGGACACAATGAGATCTATTTCACGAAAAGCCAAGACATCATCAGACGAGCATTGCAAAAAGAAGAGTGTTAGAATTTGATCAGGTTTGCAGCGAAGATAATGATCGCAACACCAACTGTCAAGCCGAGGACAACATAGGGGCTGATATGAACGGCCCGCCGGTCCTCACTGTCATAATAATTGACGAGACCGGCAGAAGAGATGAGTCTTCCACCCGATTTCTTTGCCATACGTATCATTCAACGGCTGATTATTTAAATACAGGTTAGGAACACGCAATGACTGATGAGACCACCTACAGCGGAGTGGCATTTCTTGGTGACCCGCTTGAGCCCAGACCAGTGACTATCGTGGTGGAAGCCGGAATAATCACCAGGATAGAGGATGAGAAGCGGGTACCTGACCGATGGATATGCCCCGCATTTTTCAACGCCCATACCCATCTCGCAGATACCGTTGCAATGGACATTCCCTGCTCTGGAGATCTTGAGTCTCTTGTATCGCCTCCTCACGGACTCAAACACCAGATTCTGGCTAAAACACCGCCAGAAGATCTGGTCGAAGCAATGAGAAGTTCAGTTCTCTCAATGATCAAAACCGGGACCGCTGGTTTTATTGATTTCAGGGAAGGGGGAGCCGTTGGTGTTTCATACCTGCAGGAAGCGTGCAAAGACCTGTCTTCTCATCCGGTCATTCTGGGAAGGGAAGGTGGTGAAGAGATCAGCGATGGAGCAGGGATCAGTAGTGCCCGGGATATCAGTTCCTATGAAGAGATCGTAAGTCGGATGAAGAAGACCGGGAAACTTATTGCTTTTCATGCCGGCGAACGTGACTCAGCAGATATCGATGCTGCTCTGGCCTGTGAACCCGACATCCTGGTTCATGGAACCCATGCCGGGCCTCACCAGATCAGAGCTATTGCAGATGCGGGAATACCAGTGGTTATCTGTCCGCGGTCTAACTTTCTTCTCGGGGCAACCACTTCTTCGGATCATCCCCCGGTCCGGGAGATGAGAGAGCAGGGTGTAGAGATCCTAATAGGGACAGATAACGCGATGTTTGTTCAACCGGACATGATGCAGGAGATTTCATTTGCTCACACCGTCTATCGGATACCCGCTGAGGAGTTGTTATCATCAGCCACCCGTGGATTTTCCGCTGCGGGAATAGATCATACAATCAGGGAAGGAAATTGGGCAAATTTCAATGTCATCGATTATTCTGATAGTAATTTGCGTTTCTCCCACGATCCGGTAACCAGTGTGGTAAAAAGGTCTCCAACTGCCCAGATCTGCGCAAGCATTTTTTATGTAGAATCGAAATTAATTAATCATCCTTTTGGAGGGGGACCACATGTATAAAACCATTCTCGTTGCTATAGACGGATCTGCGGTAAGTGAGAAGGCTTTTGAAGCAGCCGTAGAGCAGGCACAAGCCTGGAAAGCTGACCTGCATGCGGTCTACGTCGTTGAGACCGGCCTGTTTACTGATATTCCGGTAGACAGTAAACTTGAAGTGATGTACAGTCTGCTTGAGCAGGAAGGATCCGGAGCCCTTGAGCGGGTCAAAGAGCTCGCCACCAAGAAGAATGTTGTAGTCAAGACCCATTTTGAACAGGGTCATGCAGGAGACACGATTATATCCAAGGCCATGGCTCTGGAGGCTGATCTGATTGTGATGGGTTCACATGGAAAAAGTAATGTGGATCGTCTTCTTCTGGGTAGTGTCAGTTCATTTGTGGTAGAGCACAGTTCGGTTTCTGTACTGGTGGTGAGATCATAGCCACGGCTACACTGGTATCTGACTACATGACGACCGATGTCGTCACCGTAGAAATTCCAGGTAATCGTGATGATGTTCTCAAAATTTTAAAGCGGACGGGAATTAGCGGCGTTCCGGTTCTCAAAGATGGAAGACTCGTAGGGATCATTACCAGAAAAGATCTCCTGCACAAACCTGAAGAGAATCAGTTAGCATTGCTGATGACCCCACACCCACTTACCATACTCCCTGATGCCACCATCTTTGAAGCTGCCCGGGTGATGAGTAAGAATAATATCCGTCGTCTTCCGGTTGTTGATAATGAGGGCAATCTAATCGGACTTATCAGTGTTGCTGATCTTGTTCTGGCAATTGCCAGAATGAAGATTGAAGAGGAGATTAAGGATCGCCTTACCAGCCCTACGTGTGCTCTCTGGGAAGAGACCCCGCTTCCTCTGGTCGGAAGAATTATGGAGATTGCCGGGTATGAAGCAATTCCGATTCTGAACAGGGAAAGTAAACTGCAGGGGATCATTTCAGAACGGGATCTTATCCGGTGTGCGATGATTGAGGATTCGGTAGAGACCTCAGACCTTTCCACTACCGGAACCGACGATGATGAATGGACCTGGGAGAGTATCAGAGACGTACACCATATCAGTTATGGAATCTCCCGTGTCCAGTTACCTAACAGACCGGTTAAAGCCGCAATGGTCACCAATGTGGTTATGGTTCCCCCAAATGCCGAAGTCAGCGAATGTGCACTCAAGATGAAACGAGCACGGGTTGACCAGCTTCCGGTTGTGAACGGGGACAACCGGCTGAAGAGCATTCTCTTCGACAGGGAACTCATTAAAGTTCTCCTCGATGAGAAATACCAATAACAATCTTTAAATTATTGCAGGATGCTCTTAGCATAGGCATTTTTGCACCTGCAATTCTTCTGCATTGCATTTTATATTATTCCTGGTGTTTGCTATGACAGAACAGAATGAAACCATGAAAGGAACCACTACTGTCGGTATTGTATTTGAATCCGGCGTAGTGCTCGCCAGCGAGAGGCGGGCGACGATGGGTTTCCTGATCTCAAACAAAACCGCAAAGAAGATCTATCAGATCGGATCGCGAATCGGCCTTACTACGGCCGGAGGCGTCGGAGATGCCCAGCAACTTGCACGTCTCATGAGTGTTGAAGCAAATCTCTATGAGATTCGCCGGGGCAAAACCATGAAGATCAGTGCAGCTTCAACGCTTCTCTCCAATATCCTTCACGGTAACCGGTATTACCCGTATTATGTGCAACTGTTAATTGGAGGAGTGGATGAATCAGGACCGGTACTCTTCTCAGTTGATGCGGTCGGCGGGTCTTCACGCGAGGATAAGATCGTAGCAACCGGATCAGGATCACCAATGGCATATGGTGTCCTTGAAGACCGGTTCAAACCTGCGATGAGTGAGACAGAAGCATCTGAACTCGCAATCCGGGCTCTTCGGTCAGCAATCAAACGTGATGCAGGATCAGGAGAGAGTATGGCTGTGGTTGTCATCACCAAAGAAGCGTACCGCGAATTATCTGATGCAGAAATTACTAAATTAATTCCAAATTAAAGATATCTAATTTTCTGAAACCCTTTTTATTGCTTTTTTAGGACGGTTGTAATGTTAATCGAGGAACGACTCAAAGAACTGCACGAGAAGATCAAACGAAAAGTACCGAAAGGTATCACGGTCACATCAGTAGAGTTTGAAGGCCCGGAACTGGTAATCTATACCGATGACCCCAAGAGTTTCGCTGATCAGGACGATCTGATCAAGATTCTTGCCCGTGAACTCAGAAAACGAATCGTTGTAAGGCCGACAATTCTGGAAGACCCGGAACGGGCAGTCAGATCAATCAAGGATGTAGTCGGTGAAAACGCAGGAATAACTGATATCTTCTTTGAGCAGGATACTGGAGAAGTGCTCATTGAAGCCGAGAAACCAGGTGTGGTAATCGGAAAGAACGGTGCTACCCTGCGTGATATCACCAAAGAGATTGGATGGACACCAAAGGTGGTGCGGACACCACCGATCGAGTCCTCAACCGTCAAACAGGTGAGACAATACCTCCGTGGTGCTCATCAGGAACGCAAAGAACTTCTGCGAAGAATTGGACGCCGGATTCACCGTGATGTTACCGCAAAGGACCAGTGGATCCGGGTAACTACCCTTGGATGCTGTCGTGAAGTCGGCAGGGCCGCATTTCTCCTCTCTACTCCTGAAAGCAGAATCCTCATAGATTGCGGAGAAAATCCCGGTAATTCAACCTCAACCCCCTATCTCTATATTCCTGAGATCCATCCACTGACACAACTGGATGCCGTTGTGCTCACCCATGCCCACCTGGATCACTGTGCATACATTCCACTGCTCTACAAATACGGATATACCGGCCCGGTATACTCGACACCACCGACGCGAGACCTTGCAGCGATGCTTCAGCTCGATTACCTGGAAGTGATGAACAAGGAAGGAAATACCATTCCCTACTCCTCAAAAGAAGTCCAGGAATATATCAAACATTCAATCGTCATCAATTACGGCTGCGTGACTGATATCGCTCCGGATATCAAACTCACCTTCCATAATGCAGGTCACATCCTCGGATCTGCCATCGCCCATTTCCATATTGGTGACGGACTGTACAATGTCGCATTTACCGGTGACATTCACTATGGAAAGAGCAGACTGTTCAACGCTGCTACGAATCATTTCCCACGGTTAGAAGCACTGCTGATGGAGTCAACCTATGGAGGAGCGGGGGATATGCAGCCTCCCCGTTCAGAAGCGGAGGAGAAACTCTACAGTATTCTTCGTGACGTAATTGGTCGTGGCGGCAAGGTGATCATCCCAGCATTCTCAGTCGGGCGTTCACAGGAAGTTATGCTCGCGATTGAAGAAGCGATCAGACTTGAGAAGATCCCGAAGATGAAGGTTTACCTGGATGGAATGATCAAGGAAGCAACTGCGATTCATACCACTTATCCTGAATACCTGAACTCGGATCTCAGAAACCTCATCTTCAAGGAGGGACTCAATCCATTCCTTTCAGACTGCTTTGAACAGGTCGATTCTCCTGATAAGCGTGAGAAGGTCATCACCGGAGATCCCAGTGTGATTATCACCACCAGTGGTATGCTGAACGGTGGCCCGGTTATGGAGTACCTGCGCAATCTTGGCGCTGATGAGCGCTGTGCCCTGGTATTTGTCGGGTACCAGGCAGACGGTACACTTGGTCGTCGGATTCAGAAAGGATGGCGTGAGATTCCAATTGGAAATCGCGAGACGTTGCTCATCAATCTTGAATGTTTTACCGTTGATGGATTTTCAGGTCACTCAGACCGGAGGCAACTGATGAATTTTGTCTCCCATATGCAGCCCAAGCCTGAAAAAATATTCACCATCCATGGGGAAGAGAGCAAAACCCTGGATCTTGCAAGTTCCATCTACAAGAAGTATCATATCCAGACCATGGCTCCGATGAATCTAGAAACATACCGCCTGGTCTGAACGGTCAGGATTCTGATGGATCGATCTCATCTCTTTCTTCTCAGCCTGTTCTTTGGGATATGTTCCCTGATGGCATTATCAAATGCCATCATCCCGATATTACCGGATCTGGATGATGCTCTGCAGATCCAGGCGTTCATCTATTCAGCATATTTCTTTGGTGCCATGATCACCACCCTGCCCGGAGGTATCATCAGCGAGCGGGTCGGTCAGTACAAGGTAATCTGGATCGGCATGATTCTGACAATACTATCAGGCGTCATACTGACTTCCACTACTGACCCGGTATTGCTTCTGGTTACCCGGATAATCGAAGGGATCGGAGCGGGACTTTTTGTTTCAGCTGCCCTCTCATGGATCAATTATCAGAGGAACCATACCCGCTTGTCAGGGATTTTTATGGCACTCTTGAATCTGGGTCTCCTACTGGGTCTGCTCGGTGGAGGATGGATCACCGGAATCCTGAATGATACTACTGCAGGAATTCTGTTCTTCACCATCCTGTCGATCCTTTCATTTGTGATACTGTTCATCTGCAAGGGAACACAAGGAATCCAGGCTGTGTCAACCACCCCCCATACAGGAGTACAGGAATGGAAACCACTTCTGAATGATGTGTACGGAATGCTCATTAGACAGGCACCACTCTGGTTTTCGGTCATCGTACTTCTGGGAATAAACGGATTTGTTCAGGCCATTTATCCAGAAATCTCCGGCCTCCCTGCACAAGAAGTAGGGACTGCACTCGCAGTTATGAATCTTGCAACCATCATTGCATCACTGACTGCCCCCTGGTTCAGAATAGAGCCGGTACTCCTGATACGGATATCAGCAGTGTTGATGGGAGTATTTGTACTGATATTTATCGAGTATCCGTTCTCTGTTTTTATTATGGGATTTGTTGCAGGTCTGATTATGATCTCACAGATCAGTTATCTGGCGACCGCAGAGGAGAAACAGGGGGTGGCCATGGGCCTTTATACCACTGCAAGTTATGCAGGTATGACCTTTCTTCCTGCCATCGGTGGATATATTGCCGGGATTTTCTCCGTATCAACCGCTTCAGCACTAATTGCTCTACTTGCAGGGATCTGTGTTGTATTGATCGGGGCATGCAGATGCCGCGGCTTTGTTGACTCGCATGATTCATAACCCATGACCACATCCGACCATCCCAATCCTCTCACTCCCTCTTCTCAGCGACAATCCTGGGATGAACGGTATCATGAAAAGGGACGTCAATGGGGAAATGCACCTGCAGAATTTATTCAAGATCAGCTGATCGGAACCATCCTTGAACTGGGTGTTGGTGACGGGAAAAATGTACGAACACGGAACCTGTCAGATCGATGTTGCATCGGAGTGGACTTTTCACCTGCTGCCCTCCGAATCTGTCAGGGAGATCCAGTACTATCCGATCTCCATCTGGTGCAGAGCGATGCCTGCTATCTGCCATTTCATAATTCATCGGTAGATCATGTATATGCTCATCACATTCTGGGACATCTGTCGTTGTACCTACAACCGGTATTGATGGATGAAATCTGGAGGGTCCTTAAACCTCAGGGTAGTCTTGCGCTAACCGTGTTTGCACAAGGAGACATGCGGGATGGTCAGGGAGAGGAGATCGAACCAGGAACCTATCTCCGTGGAGACGGTATCATTACCAGGTATTTTTCTCCTGACGATATCCGGGTGCTGGGGTTCCGGTTTCTCATCGGGAAGATCATTCGTGAGGAATGGATCCTCCGAATCAGGGGGAAGAGCCATAGACGGGCCGTACTGACAGTTGTTCTGGAAAAACAACTCCGGACCATATGATATGACCATCATCGTATTACGCATACTGAAGAATGAGAGATTCGAGTAGCACCCGGTTCAGATATGTTCCTGGACATTTGAGGAATTCTTTTCAATTACTCCCACAAATTATATTTTATGGGTATTCAGCATTTCAGAGATGAGTGTAGTATATGTCTCTGACCACAACTTTTGCGTAATGAATAAGAAAAAATTATACGATGAGACTCAAATAGTACCCATATGCCTGACACATTTTCTGATCGTGATGCTGAAGAACTCCAGGAACATGATCTCTCCCGCATCGGAGTGTCACTACCAGCTAATCTTCTCAATAGTTTTGATCAGATCCTGAAAACCCGGGGGTATTCTTCACGATCTGAAGGGATCAGAGATGCAATCAGATCCTATATCAGATATTATAAGTGGATGGCTGATATGACCGGGGAACGTCAGGGAGTCATTACGATTGTCTACGATCATCATCAGCGTGGACTCATCGCATCGATTACAGATATTCAGCATGATTATATGGGACTAATCCAGGCATCACTGCATTCACATGTATCACACTCCCGCTGTGTGGAAGTTCTTCTGGTCAGGGGAGACGCAAAAGAAGTGAAAGAAGTTGCAGAGCGATTGATGGCACAAAAAGGTGTTGAAACTGTCAAATTGACAACGATTCCTCTGGAAGGATGACAGTATAACCAGGGAACCAACAGTCGGGTGAGGGATATCTGCATAACACTTCCTTCCCAATCATAAGGTATGCGTACGTTGTCCCTGATCACGGGCATCCTGTTCATAGTGCTGCTGCTCTGCAGTGGATATTCGGTTTCTGCCGCAGAAGCAAAGCCAGATAATATCAAAGCTGTCCAGATCTACAATCTTGCAGTAGATGAAGCGAATGCAGGAAACTATTCTCAGGCAGAGAATCTTACTTCACAGGCTCTTGCAATACAACCGAATTTTACCCTTGCCCTGGTCACCCGTGCCAGTGTCCTCATGAATATGAGGAACTTGACCGGAGCTGAAGAGGCTCTCAACAAAGCGATTGCCATTGATCCGAATGACTCAAGTGTTCTTGCCACTATGGCTTCGTATAACCTGGAAAAAGGTGAGAATCATGATGCTATCACCTATGCTTCGAAAGCTCTCGCAGCTGACCCAACCCTGATTGAAGCCTGGATCATCAAAGGAACAGCACACGGATCGCTGGGTGATTACGATGAAGAACTCAATGCGTCTGAACAGGCGCTTGCACTCGACCCTGCTAACAAACTGGCATTATCCAATAAAGCATATGCATCCGGGATGAAAAACCAGGGGAAAAAGACACCAATGAGCATTCCGATATCGATATTTGCAATGCTCATGGGAATTATCCTGATTGTGAATCAAAGAAAGGTTTAAGATAGTAACCCGGAACGATTTTCACATATCAGACAACACTGACTGAATTCCTTTTTTCCGCTCCTGATCCACGCGTTCCCGTGTGGTGGCACAATACTCAGCAGATACATCAATTCCAAGAAACCTTCTGCCAAGCCGGGTTGCTACCACCGAGGTTGTGCCAGCGCCGTTGAAGGGATCAACAATGATATCGTTACGATAGGAGAACAATTTCAGCGAACGCTCAACTAGTTCTTCTGGAAACATAGCAGGGTGATCGTACTGTTTCATCCTGCGTTCGGGACCAATCGACCACTTGGCTACCACCCATGATTTAAACTCATCATCGGTAATATCGATATCTTCTTTGTTTCCGCTTTTTTTCAGATCTCCTTTACAGAAGATCTCAATAAACTCCCAGGTATACTTCAGATACGGGCTTGACGGACTCTTCCAGCTTCCCCAGGAAGTATATTTACAGTTGTAATTGTTCTTCTCCCACAGAATTTCTCCTTTCCATATCATCTTCTGTTCCATGAAAAACGTG
>NZ_JAJRBM010000145.1 GCF_028679455.1 Methanospirillum sp.
ACCTCACAACACCATCCTCCTCCCGGCCTCCCCCCCTTTGGTGGTACCCCCATCATCTGGATTGGGCTCGGGGTGGTGATTGCCGGAGCACTCGCTGGTGGATTTATCCTCTATCACCGGAGGAAATTTATGAATGCAGTTGAAAGTGGCGCAATTATGGTCTCCACCCGCCCGATTCAGACAAACCAGGGAGCCTTCCCGAATCTTGATGAGATAGCTGGTGTGGTGGCACCTTACTACTCTGGAGATCTGGAAATCTTCAAGGCATTGATGAGGATCGCTATCGAGATAGCCCGTGAAGGCAGAGAGGGAAAACCTATCGGAACAGCCTTTATTTTAGGAGACTGTGATGCAGTCCTTGAGCGATCCCGACAACTCATTCTGAATCCAGTTGCCGGGCATTCTGAAGACGAACGGTTGGTTACCAGTTCAGATATGCGGGAGAACATCAAGGAACTATCACTGGTTGATGGTGCATTTGTCATCAGGGAAAACGGGATTGTTGAGGCCGCAGGCAGGTATATCTCAATCGACACCAGCGGAGTCAGATTGCCAAAAGGATTTGGAACACGGCATGTGTCCGTTGCTGCAATCACTCAAGAGACAGATGCTATCGGTATTGTGGTGTCTGAGAGTGGTGGACTGGTCAGAGTCTTTGCGCAGGGAAATGTCATCGTTGAGACGATGTAACTCTTTTTCCCCCGGATCCACTCTGATCGGTGCTTTCCTGGTTTCACGGTAGTCGAGAAGATCTCTCGTACAATTTGGCATTCCACTTTGGTAAAGATCGGAACTAGGCAGGAATAAATCCGGAAGATACTATAATCCTGGTGTTTATTATGACATCAGTGAAGCAGAACTTTTCTCTTTTCGATATTACTATTCACAACGATCTGAAGTTCAAAAAAGAGTTGATATTTTTCGTTAAAATGAAATATCTGGTCTCTTTTCGATATCTTCACCAGCGAACTCCAGGTACTGAAGTTTCATGAGTCCTGAAAATCTTCCAATAAAATTTGATGGGATGGTATCCATCATGGTGTTAAATTGTTCAGCAACATTGTTTGCAGTATACCGCTGCCGGGCAATTTCATCTTCTACCTGTTTTACTGAGTCCATCAGACTGGCCACCGTTTGAGATGTCTTCAGATCTGGATAATTTTCCATAACAGCAAAGAGCCGCCCCAGCATAGATCTTGACTCTGCCTCAATTCCTGCAAGATCTCCGGCACCTGCCGATCCCACCGATGAACGCATCGCAGTGACACGTTCTAAGGTATCTTTCTCAAATGCGGCGTATGATTTCACGGCTCCAAGGAGTTGTTCGATCATATCAAGCCGTTTTTTCAGGGCTACTTTTATCTGGCCCAAAGTCGCCTCATGAGTGTTTTTGAGGCTGAAGAATCTGTTATAAATTGATACGGCCCAAACAATCAGGCCAATTATTACCAGTATTACAATGCCGGCTATGATGTAGAGAATCATACTGATCAGCCTTATTTGTTTTCATGGGTAATACTCTTCCCGGTTATCTGATTTGATTCACGGGTTTTTAGAGATTTGAGCCGGAGTGAAGGCAAGCTAATGATTTTCCTGTTTTCATTACGAAGTTCAGTAAGTATTTTTTGCTTATACATTCATCAACAGGTATGGCTGTTTTCTCTCTTCCTCAATCGGTATCTGAAGCAGTTGAGCAACTGGCTACATATTATTCACATAAGGATATTGAAGGCCTGATTGCTATCACATCCCCTCAGTTTACCGGGTTCGGATCAGGTCCCGATGAAATTGTTCATTCGATTGAAGAGTTCCGGACCTCTCTCATCCGTGATTTTTCCCAATGTGATCAGGTCAGAATGGAGTTTGATGACATTCATATCAGGGAGGATATCAGAGCAGCATGGATAATTGCAGCCTGCACGATAACTGCACAAACCAGTACCGATACTGTTGCATTGAAGGGAAGGATGAGTGCGGTTTTCAGGCGTGCTTCTTCAGGATGGCAGATCGCTCTTACCCATTTTTCAATGCCCTACTCAGACCAGGAATCAGGACAGTCATATCCCAAAAAGATCTCTTAATTTTAGATCAGCATAGTAGTGTTGCATGTATCTGCCAGACTCATGTGAGACCTTGGTTATTGCACCTGGTCATCCAAGTATCGATATTACTTGCGTGAATGATCCGGTGTCAGGATGGTCTGGATAATTATGAGCATAAACCTTTATATTCTGCTCGCACAGGTAATCCAGCGAAGAGAGATCGTATGATCTCCCTGATTAGAGCAGGTCTCTAATGATTAGGGAGTTCATCCCTCTCTTGTATATGTATCATGAGTTCATTCATGGGAGTTGAATATGAATAGCAAGAAATTATTTGTCGGAAATCTTACCTACTCGGTTCGCGAAGGACAATTGAAGACATTATTTTCCCGATTTGGTGAGGTTATCAGTGTCAAAGTCCTTGAAAAGAAAGGGTACGGGTTTGTTGAGATGGGAACTCCTGAACAGGCACAGTCTGCCCGTGAAGCATTGAGTGAGACCGAATTTGAAGGACGTAATCTGCTGATCGATGGTGTCAGGCCTCCACTCAAGTCAAAGAAGAGTAACCAGAGACCAGGATATGGAGGATCAAAAGAGGGTTCACGATCACGACCTGGTGACCGGCCTGCAAAACCCGGGTTTGGGTACAGAGGGAAGAAGCCTAATCCGTCTCATGGATCCGGGAGACCTGGTCAGCGATCACCGTCATCGCAACGGTCTTCAATGCCTCCCCGTCGGAATGCTGGGAGTCGGCCCCGCAGATCCTGAACATATTTAAGACTGATTTTGTGAATCAATTAGTTCTATTGGGTATCAAATTGCCTGATTGCTTCAGGAAGGCAGGTGACCACCCCTCTAATTCCTGATACTGTCAGGGTCATGAGTATAGCATCCATTACTTCTTCTCTGGTTGCCCCCATCTGTCTCGCCATCGGGATATGTGCCCTTAACGCTGCCTCATCACCTGCTGATGCTTTCATGGCGATATAGATCAGTTGCTTGGTCTTTCCGTCAAGGCCTTTGGATCCGGCAACGGCTTTGATCAGATTGTTAAATGCTGCAGCAACATCGGGTGCTTCCTGTTGAAACAATTCCATCGGGTTTTTATTCATATGGTATCTCATGTAATAGCGTTTGGATTCTTTATCTGTTCATGGATATGCACGGGATCAATGCTGAACCGCCAGACACACCTGAACTCTCCTGTCTGTTCATCTGGTGGGCAGGAGATACATATGGTTCTGATATCCGGATCGATGGTTTGAGCAAATCGTGGGTAATCTACCATGCCGATCTGTTTGCATGGAAAGAATGCAAGTCCTTTCCGTTCGCGTGCATCCTGGGTTCGACAGGTGATCATGCGGAGTTCCAGGGTGCAGGGATAAGGCCGGTGAATCTCATACCTGTCAAGGAATGAAAAAAGCCTGACCCGGAGAGCATGTTCTAATGCTTCCAGTCCTCCATGCTCAGGAAGTCCAAGCCGAATTTTTATTCTCTTGGCTTCGATAACTGAAAACTGTTTCCATACCTCGATATCGCATGCAATAGCTGCCTCAAGCCCGTAAGTCTGTTCAACGGCAAGAAACCAGAGCCCATCTATGGCAAGCCAGTTTTTTGCTGCATCAGTAATTTCTGCATGCCATCTGTTGTCCCTGATGTCGTTTGGTTCACCTGATGCATCAGGAATCATATTCTTCTCCTTCAATAGAACCAGATCGATTTAAGGTCAGATCTTATACTCATACCGATTAATACTGTTGATCTATATTATTTCAGAATACTACTCTATCATTATCTATAATCGTAATGTATGTCAATGTCTCCAGTTCTGCCACCAGAAAATGGTAAGCCCTCAAATTATTTTATGTGCTAACTAAATATGATCAGTTTGATACTTTTGTGTTCATCAACTGCTCATCTCATGATCTGGAGCATTCATGGCACAATTAATGAATAAAGAAGAATAATTCGATTGAACAGCATTGTTCTCTCATATAACTATGATGAGCCATAATTTACCAATCCGTCCTCCTCCTCATTACACAGAAAACGCGTAACTCTTAATAATCTCCGGTTAAATTAGTACCAATCAATGTTTTCAGTCCTGTATGTTGATGATGAACCAGGACTCCTCGATATCGGAAAAATCTTTCTGGAACGTACTGGTAATCTGGTCGTAGATACTGCAAATTCAGCCACAGAAGCATTGGCACTTCTGAATAATTCTTCATATGATTGTGTAATCTCTGATTACCAGATGCCTGAAATGGACGGGCTGGCATTTCTAAAATTTGTCCGTGGTACCTGGAATACACTTCCGTTCATACTCTTTACTGGTAAAGGCAGGGAGGATGTGGTTATAGAGGCACTGAATTCTGGTGCTGATTTTTATCTTCAGAAAGGGGGAGAGCCAAAGTCACAGTTTGCTGAGCTGGAACATAAAGTCAGACTGGCAGTTGAACGGAGGCGGCTTGCTGAACAACTCAAATGTTCTGAGCGTCGACTTTCTGATATCATTGATTTTCTTCCTGATCCTACCTTTGCCATTGATCTCAATGGGAATGTAATCGCATGGAACCGGGCAATTGAAGAGATGACGGGAGTGGGTAAGGATAAGGTCGTTGGATGCGGTGATCAGTGTTATGCAGTTCATATTTTTGGCGAAAACGGCCTGCTTCTTATTGACTTGATTCTGCATGATAATCCTGAGCATGCTTCCATATACCAGCATCTTTCCCGTCAGGGGGACAAAATCATTGGAGAACGGTTTGTTTCAACCCTCTTTGGAGGAAAAGGTGCCTATGTATGGGTGGTAGCCTCACCGCTCTATGACTCGGACGGGTCAGTGGTGGGGGCAATCGAGTCTATACGTGATATTACCCACAGGAAAAAGGCTGAAGATGAGATTCGGGCAGCATATGAACAACTTGCTGCAGCAGAAGAGGAACTTCGTCAGCAATATCAGGATCTTGCCAGAAGTGAAGAGACGATCAAAGACAATGAACGTCGCCTCGTTGATATTATCAATTTTCTTCCTGATGCCACCTTCGCCATTGATCTGGAGGGAACCGTTATCGCCTGGAATAATGCCATAGAAGAGTTGTCAGGCATTTCACGATATGAGATACTCGGTACTGGTGACTATTCATATGCGCAACTGATATGGGGAGAGAGAAAACCGATACTCATCGATGCAGTTCTGCATGATGATCCCGCAATTGCCGATCATTATCATGATCTGATCAAAAAGGATGGAAAATATTATGCAGAAGCCTTTGTCCCTGGTTTTTATGGAGGAAAAGGTGCTTATATCTGGTTTACCGCAACGCTGCTCTACAACTCATATGGGGAGAAGATTGGGGCGATAGAGTCAATCCGTGATGTGACTGATCACAAGAGGGAGCAGGATGAACTCAAAGCGGCGTATGAACAACTTGCCGCTACTGAAGAAGAACTACGAAAACAATACCGTGATCTTGCCTGGGGAGAGGAACGAATCCGGAAAGACGAACGGTTTATCAGGGATATATTTTCCAGCATCCAGGATGGTATAACGGTTCTGGATTCTGATCTTGGAATTCTCAAGGTCAATGAAGCGATGGATGAATTGTCACATGGTAGCCAATCCATTCTCGGCAGGAAGTGCTATGAGGTCTATCACCATACGAATTGTCCCTGCGATGACTGTCCTGCGTTAGAAACCCTCAAAACCGGACTTCCATCACATAAACTAATCATAGGTAAGGGAGAAGGTTCACACTCGGGCCGGCTTGATGTTTACACCTATCCGCTGTATGATTCTGAAGCGGGAAAGGTGACTGGTGTGATCGAATATGTAAGAGGGATTACGGATCGACTGAACTCTTGTCCGATTAGATCCGAAAAACCCTGAAACATGCTACTATTATGGCTCATTTATCCTGGAGAAAGCATCAGGAATCCTTTCATATCCTTGTAGATGAACTCACATCCGGTGTAGAATCTGATGCCAGATTACTCTCACGGGTTCAGGAGATCTGCAAGGATGATCAGGCACGGGATCAAACTATACTCGGGGTAGCTTCACCGCATCTCGCATTTTTGGAATACCTTTTTTACTGCGCTGAAGGGCCTTATAATCCATTGTTTCAGAAATATGCCCCAATTATTAGAATATTATTCCAGGCATCAATACCGCTCACAGCACTTCTCAACCTGAATGCTGCCGATGCTATCGGAAACATGATCCTGAATAAACGGGGAAGGCTGAAATTTGCGATTGCTGACAACCTTGAGCTGGTGTTGCTCCTTGAATGGTGGCCCCGATTTGGGTTGCAACCAGTAAATGAACGGGAGATCTTTGATGCAGTCTGTAAGAAATCTACTATCAGCTACCGGATATCATCGCAAGATCCCTGTCTCCTCCTCCGATTATCAGAAGTCTTTCCATCGTATCCGGATGAGTTCCTCCATCCCGGCACAACCCGTGAAGACCTGATAGCATCCTGCTCGGCATCAACTCCACCCCCATCATATCGCAGATTTCGCCGGCTCTACCATCGTCTGCTTGATGAAGGTTTTGATATTCGTGAAATTATCAGGATAGAGGAAAACCGGGTGCTTCCCATGCAGATGAGGAGGAATACTTTCCTCTCCTATCTGGTAAAACAACTCCACGGAGAAACCTGCCAGATCTGTGCATCGGGGAGCCCTGTAACCGATCCGTTGATCACCGTACATCACATCGTTCCCCTCGTTGAAGGTGGGTTGGATACCGCACGGAATATGCTGGTGGTGTGCAACACCCATCATCAGGCCATCCATGCGGGTGAGATACAGGTCCGGATATCTGATACCATTGAAGTATTATCACAATCAGATAGGTTCCTGATTGAACCAAATCCCTGACTAGTATTCCTCGGAATGGAACCTGATGATTATGTTTTATCGTTCTCTGGTTCCTAGTTAATATCCTGGTGTGTCGTGAACGCTGTCATCATAGTCATCATCTCAATATGCATCCTTGCCCTTGGGTACCGATATTACGGGCTCTTTATTGCAACAAGAGTTCTAGATCTGGATGCCAGGCGTAAAACACCGGCAGAAGCTGAAAATGATGGGCAGGATTATTATCCTACTAATAAATATATTTTGTTTGGTCACCACTTTGCAGCGATAGCCGGGGCTGGTCCGCTGGTCGGGCCGGTTCTTGCTGCCCAGTTCGGGTACCTTCCTGGCATGCTCTGGATTCTTATCGGAGCAGTACTGGGAGGGGCGGTGCATGATATGGTTGTGCTGTTTGCCTCGGTCAGATTTCATGGTAGGAGTCTTTCCCTGATTGCTGAAGAACTGCTTGGGAAGCGGGCCGGAATTCTTGCATCGCTGGCAATTCTCTTTATCCTGATGCTTACCCTGGCAGGACTTTCCCTTGCGGTGGTCAAGGCTCTTTTCATGAGCCCGGTGAATACGTTCACTGTTCTCTCAACCATCCCGATAGCCCTCTTTATGGGCTATTATATGACTCGGATTCGTCCGTTTGATTATCTGGGTGGCACCATCATAGG
>NZ_JAJRBM010000146.1 GCF_028679455.1 Methanospirillum sp.
TAGAGAATTTGGTGTTGATAGTATCACGAAAATGGAGCATTATGGGAGTACTTCTATTCCTGGAATGCCTGCAAAACCAATTTTAGATTTTTTAGTTGAAGTTACATCGTTACAAGAGGCTATTGCACGAATCGTTCGGCTGACTGACACAAAAAACTGGGAATACTGGTGGTATGGTGATCATATTACTCTCATCAAACGGGACGAAAAAACCAGAATACGAACACATCATATTCACATCACTTCTTTAGGGCATAAAATCTGGAACAATGTGGTGTTCAGAGACCGGTTACGATCCAATCCGGTTTTAGCCAACGAGTATGCTGACCTAAAATACAGATTAGCAGATGAGTTCAAGATTGATCGGGAAGCGTATGCCAGAGCAAAAGGAGATTTCGTCAGAACGGTGATGCATATCGACTCCGGTGTTTCAGGTCATCGTGAGAAATAGGCCCTCATGAAAGTCTCGATGATCCGGTAGGGGTCTGATATGAATGGTTCAGGTTTCATAGATGTCCGGGTATTTGTAGGTCACCAGATACCGGCAAGATTGTTTGTGGATCATCAGGATACGATCTGATACCTACAATATGGTATGGTATTTTATAGTCTGATGATATGAGGTCCTCGATAAAGCACTCATCGATATTTCTGGAATGGATCAGGGTGACTCAATCTTGATCGTTATAAGTCGACGGGAAGAGATCGGAATGCGGGTCAGGGTTACGATATTTCTCTCAGGGGCCAACGGATACAAGTAACCGAACAAGTAACCAGACTGATTTACTGCCAGAATGATGCAGATATGAGTGTGAGAGAGATGATGTCCGGTTTGTGATTGAATCATCGTCCAACATTTATGTATGATTAACTGAAATCTGCCATGAATGGAGGTTTTGTAGAGATGACACAGCCGGATTCATCGAAAAGTCCTAATCAGAAGTACCGGTTTCCAGACTGGGAAAAGAGGTGTTCTCTGAAAAGAGTGGGTAAAATAGTGATGAATACTGGCAATTACAGAAGATATTTCCGGGAAAACCCGGGAAATAATGTGGTGAATGTGATGATATTCAGATATGCAGGTTCCGGTAACGCAAGTTGGTGGAATTAGAGAATCTGATGAATATTGGAGAGAATATTAGTTCGATCTACCCTTTATTCCGGATTATCGAGTTCGGCGAGTATCATTTTGCATTTAGCTTTTCTATAAAAAACTCATAACCGTTGGAATATCACTTTTTAATATTTCAAAGGTCTTCTGACCAATTCTTCGAGATCTTATTTATCCGCAATTTCTGAAAACGGTAGTTGGGTGAATAATCTCTCCTTCAGTCATTTTTTCTCAGAATCAGCTGGGATCATAAAGAACTCATGCAATGGATCATTGCAAATGATGTCAGTTCATCGGAAAGAAAGATACGTTAGTCATCGATACATGTGGTAATCCTAAAGTTGGCACTCACTCCGTTGGAGTCAACCGCCAATATTGTGGCATATTGGTATGGATGAAAATTGTCAGGTCGGGGTTTTCATGGTAGATGTAATGAATGGCTATCGATTTCTACTTTATTTCCGCCTTAACTTGCCTGAGATCTGGGTTTCTGATCATAGTCGATGTAACGAGGCAGATATTCCACTGGAATCTCAAGAATTAAAACTAAAACTGAGTTGACATATGATATGATCTGCAATGCAGAAAGCAAAGATTACGTTTCTCATGTTGCGATGGATGGCTTGTAAGGTGAGCATCCTTGGTTACTCACGTGTCTCGAAGAAATGGGTCTCACCCAGGTATCTGATATGGGTTTAATGATCGGGTTATTCTCGAAAAGCCAGAATCTGGCATCCGGAAAAGGAAAGTATTTGGGGCAGAGAGACCTCACCGGTAAAAATTCTCAATTCAAATCCGATTGCCGTAGAAGAGCCAATTACTATCTATAACTCGATGGCGGCAGTTGTGAATTCGCGAGGTAAGTTATATCAATGTGATATTCATACACCAAATAAGTTGTAAAAATGTGTTTTTTGTACACAAAATATATACTTTAAAATGACATATCATTTTTATGAAACGATTCATATATGATACCTTAATTAAATGGAAAGAAAGTAGGGATCGGAAACCGCTGATTATTGAAGGGATTCGCCAATGTGGGAAAACCTGGATTTTAAAGAATTTTGGGGAGGCGGAATTCAAAGATGTCGCCTATTTTAACTTTGAATATGATAACCGACTGGAAAAGATATTTGATGGTGATCTGAATACTTCAAGGATAATCAAAGATCTCAGTATAATAAGGAATAAAACTATCCAGCCAGGAATTACTCTTCTCATATTAGATGAAATTCAGATTTGTCCTCGTGCCATAACTTCTCTAAAATATTTCTGTGAAAACTTATCTGAACTTCACATAGCCACCGCTGGTTCCCTGTTAGGGGTGGCCATTGCACAGATGGGAAAAAATGTCTCGTTTCCGGTTGGTAAGGTTCAGATGCTTAAGATGCATCCTCTTAATTTCCCGGAATTTCTCCTTGCAAAAGATGAAGAACTCCTCTACGATTACCTTAATAATTTGTCTTTGGATGAAGATGTTTCCGCTGTATTTATTGGCAAACTGGAGGAAGTTTATCATGAATATCTTATCACGGGAGGTATGCCCGAGGTTGTTAAATCTTGGATAAATGAAAGGAATATAGAGAATGTTGAATCGATACAAACCGGAATTCTTGATAATTACGAAAAAGATTTCGTAAAATATGCATCTGTATCCGAATTTCCTAAACTTTCTCTGATTTGGAATGCAATCCCTGCACAACTTGCAAAAGACAATCAGAAATTTATATTCTCCCAGGTAAAACAGGGATTGCGTGCACGAGATTTGGAAGACTCTCTATTATGGCTGATATCTGCAGGACTCATCTACAAAGTTGAAAAGATTGAGCGACCATATATTCCTGTTTCAACATATAGTGATATTACATTCTTCGTAACTATTCAGGAATGCTGAGAACAGGTTGACATTGACATCGTATCCTGCCCATAAGTTCTGATATTATCCTTCCCTGGAATCCAAGGATTATTCTCAAAAGCGGAGGTAATAGCCTCAA
>NZ_JAJRBM010000147.1 GCF_028679455.1 Methanospirillum sp.
CATGAGTGATGAACATGACGGTAAGAAGATCAATCAGGCTTTGAACTGAGATCTTGCCGAGGATGGTTCCCAGAACATCGCCTTTATAGATAACGATATATGTCGGGGTCCCTGGTATTCCAAATTTATTCCTAAAGTAAGGGAACATATCATCTAAAGCATAGTAAACATTCATCTCCCCGTAAAAATATCTTGCGATAGATTCCAGTTTAATTACATTTTCCTTAATATCCTTATCGTTCCAGATACAGGCAATAAATACCGGGAGATAACTCCCAGCAATAGAATCGATGAAATCATGGTCATGTGATGGGAGTACCCTTGTTAACATATATAATTTCCCTTAATTTATGAACCTAAATTTTCTCATGGAGTAATCAGAGACAAAATACATGCCAGGTGAGACCGAAAAATGATAATGGGCAATATGATGATTATTATTAATTGATTATGAAACATTTCATGGATTACATATGTGTGATTAACGTGTAAAATATGTAATGAATTGCAGATGGCTTTTGTCGGGATATTGTAAATAATTTACATTTGCTCTATCCTGTTACGATGTTGTAATTCTTCATTTTCTGGTAAAGATTCGGGCGGCTGATCCCGAGAGCTTGTGCCGTTTTCACTTTATTCCAGCCATTCTTTTCTAGCGCATTGAGTATATCGTCCTTATTTAACTTCGATTTTTTTATTACTATCGTACTGTTTCTATATGGTTGGGCAATTGGATGTACTTTGAACTCATGGGGCAAGTTGTCAACCCGAATAACAGATTCCTCACACAAGACAAAGGCATGTTCCAGAACATGTAGTAATTCTCTAATATTGCCAGGCCAATCGTATTCCATGAAAATATGTTCAACCTCTTGCGCAATACCAGTGATATGCTTATTGAACAGGTTATTGAAAAACGAGATGTAATGATCCACGAGAAGAGGTATGTCATCCCGCCGTTCTTTCAGGGAAGGCATATGGATCTCCACAACCTTGAGACGGTAATAGAGATCTTCCCGGAACTCCCCCAGACTCACCTTCTCCCTCAAGTCCTTGTTGGTGGCCGTTATGATTCTCGCGTCCATCTTGATAGTGGCGGAATCCCCAACCCGCTCGAACTCTTTTGTCTCAAGTACTCTCAGAAGCTTGAGTTGTATTCTTGGCGAAATATCTCCTATCTCGTCAAGAAATATAGTCCCATGGTTGGCAAGTTGGAAACGCCCGGTCTTATCCGCCACAGCACCGGTAAAGGCACCTTTCACATGCCCGAAGAGCTCGCTTTCAAGGAGATTGTCGGAGAGCGCAGAGCAATTTACCGCAACAAACGGTTTGTCTGCACGGGCGCCTGACTGGTAAATTTCTCTGGCCACGAGTTCCTTGCCTGTACCGCTTGGACCGGTAATAAGAACTGTTGTCTCAATATCCTTCAGATGCTCGATCAGGTTAAAGATGCCCTGGATCTTCTTGCTCTTGCCCACAATGCTGCCGGACTGACGTCTTCCCATCAGTTCTTTCTCAAGATGCAGGATGCGCGTGATGTCTCTGATAGTCATAACAGAGCCGATCCGGTTTTCTTTTCGATCCTTTAACGGGGAGATATTCAGCATGACTATCTGCTGTGGTCTCTGTGCATGATCGCATTCTATCCTGTACTCATTGATGGATGCGCCTGTCGTCAATGAGTTCTGGAGGGTGGTCCAGCACTTGAGATTGCAGTTCCGCACCAGCTCCATGGGATTCTGCCCGAACTTGTATGCGGGTGTAAACGAACAGGTCTCGGTGAAAGCGTCATTGTAGTGAAGGATGTTCATGTACGGGTCAACGGATATAATGGCTTCCTTCACACTCATAAATATGGCTTCAAGATGGGAACGGTACTCGTCAAGCTCATTTTCGATGAGGGCCCTCTCATCAAGAAGGGCTTTATGCTGTATTGCGTGTTTGGTTACCCGGATAAGCGTATCCTTGTGGATAGGCTTGGGCAGATAATCAAAGGCCCCGATTCTTAACGAATCGGCAGCGTTATCGATATTGGGTTCCCCGGTAATCATGATCACGGGTGAGCGAAGCCCTCTCCTCTTGATCTCTTT
Source organism: Methanospirillum sp. (assembly GCF_028679455.1). Classification (GTDB taxonomy): domain Archaea; phylum Halobacteriota; class Methanomicrobia; order Methanomicrobiales; family Methanospirillaceae; genus Methanospirillum. Next base: position 2,091 of record NZ_JAJRBM010000147.1, read on the forward strand.
GAGGATGTCGATACCCGAGAACCTGTCAAGAAAAATATCTGAGAAGATGGCATGAAAACTTTTTGTATCGATCAGATCGAAAGCGGTTTTGAAATCTTTTGCGATGCTTACCTGGAAGCCTTCTGAATTCAGGATCACCTTGAAGGCGGAACATACACTCTCATCATCGTCAATGACAAGTATCTCTGGTTTCAAAGCCATTCCCTTTGCTCCTTTTTGACATCGTGATTGAATCGAATGACCTCGACTAGGGTTTTAGTAGATATTGTAAGACATTACAATATAAAGATGTTAAGATTCTAAATCGTTTGAAGTAACCCTACCCTGAGCCTGCCCATGGGTATCCTGAAAATCCTTTATAGAAAAGAATATATAAAAGAAGGCCTCGCCCCATCTGGATGAACGCTACCCAGGTGGTGAGATCCATGATCTTGTCATTTCGGAATATTCAAAACCTTCTGAATTGCCGTTGCAATGATCCTCCGGGAAAATGGCTTATGGATAAACCCTTTGATCCCCAGAGAAGCTGCTCTCTGGGGATCAAGCATATCGCTGTAACCAGTCATGACTATGATAGCCATATCCTGTCTGATCTTCAGTATCTCCAAGGCAAGCTGATCGCCTCTCATTTCCGGCATGGTCTGATCTGTAATCACGACATCAAACCCGCCAGGATCATTGCAGAATGCTTTGAAAGCCTCGGTGCTCGAGGTGTAGCTGCTCGTTGGATAGCCGATTTCCTCAAGCATGACCTTACCGAATTCGGCAATGGCGACTTCATCGTCCACCAGAAGGATCCTCTCACCGTTGCCTTCCGTTATTAAATCCAGGTCATTTGCATGATCAACAGGATCGATACCGAACCGGGGGAGTAATACTTTGAAAACGCTTCCTGACCCCGGGGTGCTTGACACTAAAATTTCCCCCCCGAGGTCCTTCACTATTCCATGAACAATAGCAAGCCCGAGTCCTGTCCCGAGCCCCTTTTCCTTTGTGGTAAAGAACGGGTCGAAGATACGATGCATAATGGCATCATCCATCCCACACCCCGTGTCTCTTACCTCAAACTTTACATAGGCTCCTGCCGCCAGGTCGTGAGGGACAAAAGATATCTCATTTTCGAGCAGCACCTGGTTTAAAGAAATAGTAAGAGTTCCACCTGTATTCAGCATGGCATGGTATGCATTGATGCAGAGATTCATGACCACCTGGTGGATTTGAGTGGGATCTGCAAGGATGAAACCGGAATCGGCGCCGATATCCTGCTCGATATGAATCGTGGACGGGATGGAAGATCTCAGGAGTTTTATGACTTCCTTAACGATGAGATGCATGGCAAGAGGTTTTGGCTTAACATCCACCTGCCTGCTGAAGGTGAGTATCTGCTTTACCAGATCCTTGGCCCGCTCGCTTGCCTTGAGCACCTCGTCTATTTTATCACGGGTCTCGCTGCCCGAGGGAAGCTCATCCCTCGCCACCTCGGAAAATCCGATAATAGCAGAGAGGATGTTATTGAAATCATGGGCTATCCCACCTGCCAGGGTCCCAATTGCCTCAATCTTCTGAGACCTCTTCATGTGTTCCTCGTACAGTTCCATCTGTTCTTCAGCACGCTTCCTGGCGTTGATGTCGCGTGTCATCCCAAGAAGACCGATTGGGCTTCCTTCCTCATCGACGAGGAAGCTTATGGTCGACTCGGTCCAGATGACTTCTCCACTCCTGATTATCTGCTGCAACTCGAGAGACCATGTTCGAGAGAGGAGGGATGGGTCATGCGCCCCGGCAAGTTCCATTCCCTCGGCAAAGATCTCCTCCATCCCCTTGTGGCTTTCATCCCTGGTGTATGAACGCCAAGGAGTCCCGATGATTTCCTCAGGTCTGTATCCGCATATACGCTCTATGGAAGGGCTCACATAGACGAAATGAAGCGCCAGATCCGAAATCCAGATAATATCGTGGATGTTTTCCTCGAGAAATCGGTATCTGCCCTCGCTTGCACGGAGCGCCTCCTCTGCCAGTTTTCGATCTGAAATATCCTGAAGGGAAGCGATGTTCGAGTTCGTTCCCGGTATGACAGCTTTTGTGATGAGGACATATTTTCTCTTTTCCGCCTTGTCCATTATGTATGATTCGTTGTTCCCGCTGATGATATTCTCTTCAGGTTGATTCTTCTCCCGGGAGACAAAGTCCACCCACTTCATCTTCCCTTCCACCTCGTTTCGTGAATACCCTGAAAGGGCCTCGAACTGAGAGTTCACCAGGGAGATGGTGGAGTCTTCTCCCATGATAATCATGGCAGTTCCGGTATTCTCGAAGATCGTTCTATAGCGCTCTTCACTCAGTTTCAGGACCTTCTCGGTCGCCTTCCGGTCTGATATATCGCGGATCGTTTCAATGGCGCCGATGATGTTTCCCTTTCTGCTGAAAATCCGACTCGCTTTTCCCCATATTATAAACTGCTTTTCCAGCATCTCCCCTTCTGCAATAAGGAGGTTCTCTTCTTTCTTGATAACTTTATAAAACTTTTCATCCTCTTCACTCGGGTTCAGGCATAAATCCACCAGAATAGGGCGGCGTTTACCGTATAAGGGGATTGCATGCTCGTAATCCGATTTTCCCATCATTTCGGAAGCCCGAACCCCCGTCAGTTCTTCCATAGCTCTATTCCAGACAATGATTTTTCCGTCCAAGTCGAGGGCGATGGTAGGGTCCGGGAGAAAATCAATGATCTGGGAAAGCATGTGCTCCGATTCCTTAAGCCCATCCTCGGCATGCTTCCGTTCAGTGATGTCGGAATTTGTTCCTTCGAAATACAAAATATTCCCCTCGGTATCACGGACCGCATG
>NZ_JAJRBM010000148.1 GCF_028679455.1 Methanospirillum sp.
GGATCAACTCCTCATTCTCAAAGAATCTTCTGATAATCGTCAGGTTATAGTAATTTCCATCAGAATCGAGGTTAAATAATCCCTGGACACGAAGTACCCGATCCGTGAGGGTTATCTCGTCCGAGACATCCGCCTCGTACCGTGCATGGGCAGGATCTGAATCTTTCACCTTCCAGGTATTATGCTGAACCGAGTGATAGAGGGTATCATTAACCCTCCATTGCTGGTCGCTATCCGCCGTATATGTCGTTTCACAGGTTTCCGGATCATAGGAGACAGGGAGATCAACATCTGCTCCGCCAAGACTTGTTGCATTCGGATTCTCTTCTTCTTCTGCAAGGGGAGGAAGGGAACAGGCATCCCGGAGGGTATTTTCCGTTACGACCGGCGAAGATCCAGGTATCAGGACCGGGATACAGGGTCGTGTTTCCCAGGTACGGCGTGGGCCAGGCCATGGAAACTGTGCATTGCGGATAGAAAACCGGATTTTATGGCCAGGGTTGAACTGCCAGGTGGTGTAGTGAATCTTACCGGAAAGGAGTTCCGGTTTGCCGGGTGTAAGAGGTTTTCGATCGAGACGGGATTCCCGGTCTGCAAAGAATTGATCCGAGATCTCATAGGTATCGGGGGACGGGATGCATTGAGGGTATCTATCATCGATTTCCAGGTATCCATATGGAATGCCCTGTCAGCCGAGTGGACATCCTGGTAAAAGAGATCGTCAGATGCATGGACTATCAGTATCGCTTTCAATGCAGGGGTTTTTTTCCTGCGATCATGAGGGCATTGAATCGGCTCCACGACATGCCGACCATTCCCACGTTTCCGTTGGACCATTCCTGATGAGCGAGCGGGTCAATAACCTCAACCCCGTCTGATAATTCCTGCTCTGTAAACTCATACTCAGGAACTACTCCTTCACTCCTTCCGGTCTCTCTCACATCGGCCATGGCGACCACGTACCCCCGTTTCGCAAAGTACGTGCCGACATAGTAATCCTCGAGGTACGAGACATCGTCCTCTCGATAGGGATCCAATTCAAAGATCACGGGAAACTTCTCCCGTTCTTCACTGGAAACCGGTTTAAAATAGAGAACCGCAACCTGACTCCGTCAGGCATCGTGATATCGTCTTTTTCAATGGTTACTTCATAATCCGGAGAAAAGGGGCCTGTTTCTATTTATGCGGATATACCAGCGTTTCATTGGCACCTGCAGAAGAAAAGGCAGGAAAAACAACAACCATCACGAAGAGAAGAACCAGGATACGACTCCAGCATATGATGTTCTTACCCATATCTGAAAGAGGGTAAATACTCTGATGAATATATTCTATTGAAACAAAAGGAATGAATCACCTCTTTTCTGCATTCATTCCCGGAAGAATACGTACCCGGGGGCCGGGAATCCTGGTATCGGTTACTTTTCCCTGATAACTTGTTACATTATAGTGAAGAAGAATAACCCAGAAGATAAAACAATGAGTATTCTGCGGCATATTGAGACTCAATCCTCTTTGGTTTCAGGTAATACCCCATCGTCACCCATGCTCTTCAATGCCCCGGAAAGCATCATCTCAAAGGTCATATTCTGGAGGTAGAGGCTGATAGGGAGCGTGTTGATGATCGCCATCCTCTCATCATTGACGGTATAAATACTCATGACTTCGGTATCAGCCGAGATGATCAGGCATTCCAGGAAAAACACCTGGTTTTTCTGGACCAGGGGATTAGCAAATGCTTTATCAAAGATCTTTTCACGAAAGAACTCGTTCATTTTGTCTATCTGATAATAGGAAACACCAGGGATCCGACTGCCGGAGAATGTAATACCAGGTTTAAAGAGAAGACTGACCTTCCCCTTCTTTGAAGCCTGGCGAATCTGTGCATCGTACCGCACAGGAACCAGGTTTTCAAGAACCAGGATGGAGATATCCCCGGTCATTCGTTCGATGAGAAGATCCAGATGACGCGTGATGCTCCAGTCTCCCTTCACATGCCAGAGAGGGACAAACTCTTCATCTTTCTTTGTTGAAAGGGTCTCAAGGACTGCAATGCTCTCCTCTGCAGCATGGTTGAGATCCTTCTGAAGTTTTGAGATCACGATATCAGGAGGGACAGACCGGTAAAACAGGGGACTGCCCTCACGAACCTCGACAAACCCTTTTGCTGTCAGTTCACTGAGGATATCATATACCCGGGGACGTGGCACCCCGCTGACCTCGTGAATTGTCCGGGCATTCGCCTCTCTGATCCCTACAAGCGCAATATAGATCTTTGCTTCATATTCCTTGAGACCAAGTTTTACCAGGTTTTGGATGAGATCGGACATATGTTACTATGATAGTTACAACATAATTATATCTAGTGCTTCCGACATTATGCACTGCATCCTGTAGCAGAATTCATCGTAGGTGTACCATGAACCAGTCATATGTCATTATCCTCACACTCATCTGCATCGGAACAATCGGAGTTCTCCATTCATCAGCACTCGAAACACCGGTTGATTACGAGGCAGCCCAGATATCAATCCAGAATGTAACATTGGATCCCGAAATACTCATGCAGGGTGATACCGGGAATATTGTCATTCAGATCAGAAATATCGGGAACCAGAGCGTTGCAATACGAAGGGCTGAACTATCCTGTGATGCCCTGACTGTCCTAAACGATCAGACCTATAATTCAGTGGGAACTATCGGTCCAGGGAACAGTATGAAATTTGCCTTCTCTATTAAGGCAGATCATGAAGACGGAACATATTACCTCAAGTTTTACCTTGACTTCATGGGATCAGGATCCCTTCGGTACTACATCCCGGTCACGGTTGAGAGTTCTGAACTCCAGGTTTCAGTCATCGACTCACCAGACATATACACAAATGATCGAAAAGAGCAGATTTATCTCACCGTAGGAAATCCTCGCAAAAAATCGGTCGACGGGGTGATAGTAACCCCGAATGGTGAAGATATCAGATCAACGCAATCATCGGTTTTTATCGGATCTCTCGAGCCCAATGCCCAAAAAAACGTGACTCTGGAGATAACTCCGAAAGCAAAGACAAATCTCACCGTTGAGACATCATACAAGAACGGAGATAATAAGCACATCGTAAGCCTTCAGATCCCGGTTGAAACAGGGATCAGAAATATCCGTGCCGAACCAATCGTCAGCGATCTGGAGGTTATCAAATCGGGTGATTACTACACCCTGAAAGGCGATATTATAAACAACGGACTTGAATTTGCACATAGTATTATTCTTTCGGCTGGTTTCCCTGCATCATCCATCGATCCCAGTCCGGATTGTGTGGTTGGAAACCTGGAACCTGATGAATCTGCAAACTTCAGGATGTCACTCACCTGTCATGAAGATACCTTCCCTCTCACCATCAGGTACAAGGATATTGAAGGCGATCTCTGCTCCGATACCACCATGATTAACCTGTCTCACCCTGAAAAAAATGCGTCCCGGGAGCAGAAAATCAGTGGATTTGGCACCATCCAGATCCTGATCGGAGTTGGTGCCGGAATAATCCTGTTACTCGGGGCATTTTTCGTCCTTTCCCGAAGAACCAAACTCGGTCAGACTATTACTAACCTGAAAAGGAGATGAAAGGAGGAGAATACATGGCTTCAAGTGACGAAACTGCAAGCCAGGCGATACCTCCGTCAAGTGAGGAAAAGCCGCTTCAGAATCCGCTGATGAAAATTAAACACCATCCTTTCTTCTTGAGAGGAGTGATCATCCTCCTGGCCATCTCCGGAATTCTGGGATTTATTGTCTGGAACGATATCCAGAGTACTGTCTATATCGAGGATAGCACAATTACAGCACCGGTAATCACCATCAGCC
>NZ_JAJRBM010000149.1 GCF_028679455.1 Methanospirillum sp.
TCATATCAGGGGATGAAGGATCTACCCGGATTTCCTTTAAAATCCATAAGAAGCCATTACTGGTTTTTTCTCCCGTCTGTATGAAATCTTCCCGGGTATCTGAAAACATATACCTAAAAAAGGGATGATGACAATCTGCTTCAGCCTGCCCGGAGACGGGAGTTGTACCTAAACCCGGAGGATTATCTTTTGAGTTATGAAATACCATAAAGATACAGGAGATACCCATGGCCTGGTCCGGGTCAGTCATGATCGGCGTATTCCTAAGGCAAGATCAGGGCTCTTTATGCCTATCAATCCTGATATTTTTATCAGGGCTTTTTTCGAAAAAAAAGAATAATTATTACCTTTGCTTGTTTACCACGAAGGTACCTGCAGCCTTGTCATGCAGTCCCTGTTTCTTCTCATCGATAGCAAGGATGATATACGATATCAGGTTGAGGATAGGGATTGCCTTGATAATCCATCTGATAGTAGCCTGCCCGAGTGTAATTCTTTCGCCCTCTGCATTCACCACCATTACCCCTGCCCCGCGTTTTCCCAGGGTGGCCTGGTATTTTGAACTCTCCTGGAGGGCAAAATATAGCCAGGAAATAATTAAACCAGCAACCAGTGAGAAAAGGTTGCCCATCAGCTGAGTGGATGTCAGGGTGATAGAGAGAGCGATAAAAACGATTATAAGGGTAGGTATCAGTAAAACAATCCCATCAAGAATATATGCGGCAAACCGGATCCAGAAACCGGCATATCGTTCTTCTGAGGACGAACTCCTGATTCTCACGCCACAATGAGGACATATTTCAGCCTCTTTATATTCCAGTGCCGCTCCACAGGTAGGACAATAATTTAGATCTGTCATTATTTCACCAAAATCTGGCCATGGGAAGAGAACCAAAACCGGAAGATAAACAACCAGTATTATTGAGGTACTCATCTCTTTCAACCTTATTAATATATTGATTTGTATTCCTGTACAGAAAAGATGCACAATCTCAATAATTCAACGTAATATGAGGGTTTTGAATGAGGTTAATGAGATATCTAGTCCGGATTCGACCAGGTAATCCCCGGATTTTCCCTCTGATAATCTAAACCCGAGGGAGCAACTGCCCGAACAAGATGAGTTCAATAGAGAATATCCCGCCGGGTTTTAATCCATGAAAGTTCCATATCAAAACACCGGTACTGACAACATGTGCGGACGCTTTTGTATTGCAGCATCTCCTGGTGAGATCTATGAGCGGTATGGGGTATCAGTCCCGCCGGAATACCGGCCGAGCTATAATCTCTCTCCTGGCAATACTATTCTCGTAATAATCAGAGAAGGAGAAACCAGCAAGTCATATATGTACGAGTGGGGAATACGGACCAATCAGCCGCACCTGATCATTAACGCCCGGATTGAAACTATCCAGGAAAAATTCCTGTTCAGGGATTCATTTCAGAATCACCGGTGCCTGATTCCGGCATCAGGGTATTACGAGTGGAAATATTATATGTGAAGGAAGACTCAGATTTATTTTTCATCAAGACTGAGGCCCCTCATCTCATTTGCCGGATTTATCCGTCATTCTTCAGAAAGGGACCAGGTCGTGATCATTACGGCCCGGGCGATCCCTCCGTATACGGATATCCACGACCGGATGCCAGTAATACTTCATCCCTCCCAGGAACCTGCATATTTAAAAGACGGAAGTATTTCAGTCATACATGAACCACTGGATTCACACGAGGTATCATCCAGGGTTAACCAGGTGGAAGTGGATGAACCCGGGCTTATCATACCCAGGAAACCGGGATCAGGTCAGATGACCCTGGGAAACCAGTAGTTATATCTCACCGGTGATTATGAGAGGAGCATCCTGAAGGCTATGACGAGAAGCATCGCGGTAAATAACAGCAGGTGCATTTTTTCCTGGATTCTGCTGCTGAATATTGCTCCGGCCTGGGCAGCCGGAACTGATGTGCAGAGTAATACTCCTGCAACGAAGAGGTTGACATACCCCAGGGAATACGGAAAGAGGCCTTGTTTCCCCCATCCGAGAAGGATATAGGAACAGACACTTCCCCCGGAGGTTAATACCATGGCAGCAAGGGAGATACCCACCGATCGGAACATGGTATACCCGAAAAAGATCGTCAGAACAGGAATAAGGAGCATTCCTCCTCCGATTCCAAACATTCCGGAGGCTGTTCCTACGATGAAACCAAAAAAACCAAACGAAAGACCTGATTCAACGAGATGAAATCTGCCCAGGTACCCGGACTTGTTGAAAACCATCCAAAAGGCGAGAAAAAGTAAAAAAAATGCAAAAAGGCTGACATGGACTTCCCCGGGTAACGCCAGTGAAACCATGCTCCCGAAAAAAGAACCGATTATCCCCCCGGTCCCCAGAATAAGGGAAGTGTGCCAGCAGATATTCTTCATCCGCCATTGGCGGAAGGTTCCGCTGACAGAAGTCGGAAGAATTACCGCTGCTGATGTCGCTACAGCAGTAAGCATAGCATACTCCCCGTACCCGTAATCAGAGAGAAGGATAAAGATAACAGGAACCATGAAAAGTCCTCCGCCAACTCCGAGCAGTCCCGACAAAAAACCTGCAATGATCCCGCACACGAGCAGGATACCAATGATAACAAGAACTGGTTCCATCAGGGAACCTCAGGAATAACAGGGCACTGAAACAGGAAATTCGTAATAAACCAGGTATATATGGTGACGGGCGATTATAGAATCCTTCCTGATTATCCCACAGTTTCCATTACCTCTTTAAAAAAAATCAGTCCTCTCTTTATGCTTTCCATGTTTTTTCCACCCGTAAGAATAATATTACCTGACGTGAAGATGAGAACGACGATCTTCGGATCAGGAATCCGGTATACGAGTCCGGGAAACTGCTCCGGTTCATATTCAACATGTTCATACTGTAATGTCGTAACGATTCTGTTCAGGTTGCACTGATAACCAAGACTATACGAACAGACAATATTCGTTATGTCTACTTTTGGTCCTGGATAACAGGATATTCCCGCTTTTTTTGACATATTCACAAATCTCTCAAGTCCCACCGGGACATCTTCAAGAGAATGGAATCCGGTAAGGACAATTTTCCCGGTAGAGAAGATGAGTGCTACACATTTCGGATCCTGCATCCGGAAAATTGCACCGGGAAACCGTTTTGCATTGAATGTACATCCGGGAAGGGTATCGGGTAATATACCCAGATCGATGGAGTCTGCAAGGGTTCCCGAAGCAACAATATTTACGATCTGTAATGACTCATCCTCTTCCTGTTTCATTGTTAAATTTTGTGTTCAGAGTTCGATAAAATCGGTAGGCAGGGTAAATACTGTAACAAATCCCAATTTATCATCCGGTTCTACGATTTAAGTAAGGATTCATGATAAAATTCCCGTTTTTTATCTGCGTTATGTCCCCAGGCGGCGTATATATATCCCCTAAAAAATGCGCATATCTAAAACAATTCCCTTTTCCTGCAGAACTCAGTTCGTACCTGACACGACAGGTTAAAAGAAGGATTATTCAGAGAACCGGGTTTTTTGTTTCAGAACCATGTCGTTCAGGAGAGGTACCATACCGTCCTTTCATTCCATACGTTGAGAGGGCCAGTAACAACCCCAGGAGACCTGCGGTCAGAAAAAGATACCAATCAGGGATATCCCGACAGGTGCAAAATCCACGATGATAACAGGAATTACTGAAAACCTAAAATAACATAGTATTCTCTAAGGTAAATATTTCATGGTATGTATGAGATTTCTCACTGAACAGACGGTGTTTTATAAAGAAGAGAGCATGTTTCGTCCAGGGCTCGCATGACCTCCTCTTGTTACTATTAATCCCCGGATTTTTCCACCGGGGTTGCACTGGTATCCCTGACAACTCCAACCCTCCATTCCTGGTTGTCCATGTCCAGGGTCTTCCACACCGCCTGTTTCTTCACCTGCCGGTTCGAGTTCTGGTCCCAGAAGGTGTACATAATCGTCCCTTCCGGATTATCGATCACCGCACGGGAGACATTGTGCATCTCCGGGGAGTTATAGATCGGATCGGTCAGCACATTCGTTCCA
>NZ_JAJRBM010000150.1 GCF_028679455.1 Methanospirillum sp.
CCGATAGGAAAGGATATATTTTCATTCGGCTCTAGTTCATTAGTTCTTAGTTTTGTTTGCATTTTGGTCGATTCAAACATCACTAAGAACACATATATTTCTTGTTAATGGCAAAGTTAGGCAGCAAGATCCTCTCTGGTGATCGTCCCGATATCCCCCTGACCATCAACGATCACCCAGAGCAGATCATTTTCTGAATCAGGTTTCAGCCTCCCAACCTTCTCATATAGGACTTACGCGAAACGAATTGACACTTAAACATTTGGAAATTTCAACCTGCGTTAATTCGGTAAAATTCGTAGATATAAGTTAACATTTTGCTCGTTCTGCGTAAGTCCTATCATACATCACTGCTCCTTGTGGCAGGGCTCCATTGCCCGGGAACGCCTCCCACTCACTGAACAGACCCAGACCTGCTTTCCGTACTGAATATCCCAGACCACTCAATCAGTGGCTTTCGCATCGGTAGCCTCCCGTTGCCTTGGAAGATTCTGGTAACAAATCTCACAGACTGCAGTCTTCGTCTCCGGATCCTGCCAAACCGCCTTCTGATTATCACAGACCTGGTACCTCCCAAGATCCGTACTGATCCGGGTCATCAATCCAGGATTCAAAACACCGGGAAGAATCCGGAACTGTGATCAGCCCGCTTTACATTCAGAGCCGTGGATATCATTCGAGGCTGCCTGAAGCCCTCACTGGTAGCAGAGAACACTACCATATTCCCAGATCAGGTTATTTCCGCTATTGCCACCACATGAGCACCAAATCAATGGTCCTGAATAGCCTGATTCAAAGGATTCATCCAGAAAAATCTCTCCGCCCAACCGGATCCCTCTGATCTCTCATTGCGGAAAATTCCGCAATTTGTCCGCAGTTCCGCAACAACATATGAGAAAGTCAGGCTGCTCTGGAGACGTATTGGAATGCCCTAACTTACGTCACAAATGAACTATGGATGTCAAAGACTCAAAAAATAGATTAATATCGGCCAAAGGCCGTTTGTTCAATGCGATAACCGGGGATTGAACCCGGGCTAAAGGCTTGGGAAGCCTCTGTCATGCCACTAGACTATTATCGCAGATGCGATATATCCGTTGGACCTTTATTCATTTAAAGATTTATTACCAGTTCCCACTTCATCCCGCAGGTTCTGGATCTCATGGAGCATCTCCCGCTGGTACGCAAGCAGCATATCTGACTGGATTCCGAACATGAAAATCTGAAGCCCGGCGATCACAAGCAGCATTGCAAGAATCGTAAGTGGAATATGATCTATTTTTTTAAACCATTCGGTTACAATGAAGATCCCTATTCCAACACCACATAACGTAATCAACGCACCAATCAGGCCAAAATAAAAGATTGGGTTATTCAATTTGGCAAGCCGGTAAATCGTCCGCCCGATTTTAACACCATCGTGAATCGGATCAAGTTTAGTAACCGACCCAACCCTGACCCCGTACTGCACCGGAATCACCGCGACACGATCCTTGTTCTTAACTGCCTCAGATGATATCTCGGTCTCAATACCAAACCCCTCCTCGTAAAGATGCATCCGCCTCAGTGAGGAGAGAGTAAACGCCCGGTACCCGGAGAGGATATCATACAGGTATCTCCCGTGTGCAACCTTGAAAAGCCAGTTCAGAATCCTGTTCCCGGTAAGATTCAGGCGATGAAAGGATGAATAATTCGTTTCAACAAGCCGGTTTCCAATCGACTGATCAAATCCCATACCCAGAGGATTCAGGAGGTGAACTGCATCTTCGGGATCATAAGTTCCATCCCCGTCAAGCAGCAGAATATACGGTTTCTCAAGAAACGTAAGTGCCTGGATAAATGCATTACCCTTCCCTTTACCGGTCTGAACCACCACCCTCGCACCGGCGGCTGTGGCTATCTCCCTTGTCCGGTCAGTACTTTTCCCGTCAATAACCAGAACATCCCGATACCCCAGACTGATGAACTGTCGAATCAGGTCACCTATCGTCGGCTCTTCATTCAGGGTCGGAATGAGCACACAGACCTGATCCTTCTCGATATCCATTATATACATATTATCCCGGGCATATATGGTTCTTTCATGCAACTCCAGAAATCTGGCATCAGGGTACTGGGAATTGCAGAGAGTTGTGCATCCCGGCAGCAATCACACCTTTGTGGCTGCGTAATGCGTCGCGACCTTCATATCGACGGATTTGTATTCGGAAGTGTCACGGTCGGCGGTGATGACGCTACCACAGAGATACTCAGGATGATCCGGGAACTGGATCGTCATGACCTGAACCTGATCATGATCAGCGGCTGTGTCATTGCCTGGTACAACATCATCGACCCGGCAGTGATACACACCCACACCTCACTCCCGGTCATCTGTGTCTCGTATGAAGAGTCAGAAGGACTGGAAGAACATATCAGGCATCACTTTCATGGTGACGAAGAGCGGGTAGCCCGGTACCAGAGTCTTGGAGATAGGACTGAAATATATCTCCCGACCGGTTACTCCTTGTTTGCACGGGGTTGGGGAGTAACTGAAAAAGAACTTTCAAGAGCCTGTATCCTCTTCACTCATCATGGCAAGATTCCTGAACCACTTCGGGTTGCACGCATCGCAGCCCGAAGCGTGATGCAGTATCAGGCCCGGAAGTGATGCTGCGAGATGATCCGGTATCCTTTGTGCTCTGAATAATAATTCTCCTTCAGCCAGTCATCCATATACTCATCATCCCCGACATTCCCGGTTAGGGAGGTACATGAGGTATCAGCTGATTTCTGATAAATTCTGAGATCAACCAAGTCTCCGGGAGCATAATACCCGTCTTTCAGATTGATCTCCATTCTCTCACCCGGAGCGAAGAAATCACCACTGCACCCGGATCCACCGA
>NZ_JAJRBM010000151.1 GCF_028679455.1 Methanospirillum sp.
CCTTGCAATCCTCCTTTCCGGCAAACCACTCGGAACCGGGACTACGTTCACCGGTATTGCCGGGATGATTGAAAGCCTGTTTCGGGGACGAAAACTGGTATCTGAAAAACCCTACTTTCAGATGTTTCCCTTGCAGATTGAATGGCAATGGATGCTGGTCCTGGGCATTATTATCGGAGGCCTGTTAAGCACCTTGTTATCAGGAACGTTTCATATCAGTTGGATTCCTTCAGCATTCGCAGGGAAATTCGGGGATAGTCCTCCACTCCGAATCATTACTGCAATCATCGGGGGTATCCTGGTAGGTCTTGGAGCACGATGGTGCTGGGGGTGCCCAAGCAGTCATGGAATGTGTGGAATCCCCCAACTCTCACTGGCAAGTTTCGTTGCCATTGCCTGTATGTTTGCGGTGGGAATCGTTTCCGCTCTGCTGTTGTTTGCAATCTAGGAGGAACCAATGTTTGAAAAACTTCATAAAAATCAGCCTGCACAACTGGGTATTGGCCTGATTCTGGGTATCGGCTTTGGTTTCTTCCTTCAGAAGGGGAACGTCGCATCATATGATGTTATCATCGGCCAGTTGCTACTCACCGATTTCACCGTCCTGAAACTGATGCTTTCAGCGGTGATTATCGCCATGATCCTCCTGAATATCATGAAATATCTGGGGTGGGTAGAATTTCACCCAATTAAAGGATCAGTTGGATCCACCATACTAGGGGGATGTATCTTCGGTATCGGGTTTGCAATCCTGGGATTTTGCCCTGGCACTCTGGCTGCTGCCATTGGAACCGGTCAGATGGATACCCTCTTTGGTGGAGCAGTCGGGATGTTGATCGGGACAGGACTTTTCGCTCATTTCTTCCCGATTATCAATGAAAAATTTATGGACCGGGGAGTCTTCCCGGCAGAGACCATACCTGAACTGCTTGGTATCCCGGCATCGATAATCGTGATCGTAATGGTGGTGCTGATGACCGGTTTCCTCTATGCACTTGAATATCTGGGACTATAACTTCCCATCTTTCTGACCATCAGAGTATCCAACCCTTGAATTTTTCAATAGACCAGATATTCCATAACGAAAGCAACCAGAAAAATCCCAACACCCGCGAGTGCGACTGGCAGCGTGTACTCTTTCACCACGGTTCTGATCTCGTCTCCGGTCGTTCGCTGGACAAGCCAGAAGAAGGGATCGGTTACATAGGACACCATGCAAGAACCGGCACTGATGAGAAGAATCAGGGGGATCGGATGGATGGTACTGACAACGGCTGAACCTGCGAGAATCTGGGCTGTAATCACCGCAGTAACAACCCGTGATCCCTGAGCCGTCTCTATCAATGCTGCAAGGAGGAACGGGACGAATATCATGGGGATCAGCAGGGTGAGTTGGTCGAGGGCTAATTGCGCAAACCCGCTTTTTACAATCACAAAACCAAGTGCCCCTGCCCCACAGATGTCAAAGATGATAAGACCGGCATGTTTCGCCCCCTGTGACAGACCCAATGCCCGGACTGACGAAGGTGCAAGGGCGATTGTGGTACCTGCACCGACGAGCATGATGAAGTTGATCATACTCGTTTGGGATAACTGGAGGAACTGAAGACCAATGGGAATGGAAACCAGTATCGCGATAAAAGGGGACCATGCCCGCCAGTGAATCCTCTGAACCCCCATAGTTCCGGTTACGATACCTTCCTGATCTGACGTGGCTGAAGGAGTTTGTACCGGAATGGTGACATCCGGATGCACGAATCTGAAGTACAGAAGAACTCCTCCAAGTACAAGAAGCGAAAGCGGGATAGATATCGCATCAAAGAGGAGCGGGCTCATTCCGCCAGAAAACGCATCATAGAGGGGAATGACAACGGGTGTCGGATACACGAGAGCATAGGATATGATACCCCCTACTGCAGCAAGATACAAGAGCACGTTGCGCTTCGCAATGTCTTTTTCAAGAGAATTGAGTATCGGATTCAGCATAATATATGCAGTGATACAGCAGGTGATCGGAATTGATAACAGATATCCGGCAAGCCCTGCAATCACCGGGAGGTTTTTCACGTATCGTCTGATATCAGCAACGATCTCTTCGGTCTGGTGCTGCTCCTGTAGGAGTTTGGCAATGACTGCTCCACAGAGGATGATGATACCAAATGCTGAAAAAACCTTGCCGAGCCCTGCGATAATCCCCTGTATCGTTTCATCGGGTGACATCCCTGAGAGGAGCCCAAACAGGAGTGCCCCACCGATCAGGGTAAAAAACGGAGATATCCGGTACCAGATACTCACGATGGTGATGAGAGCAATGGTGATACCAAAGGCAATGAGGGGATCCACAGAGAGTATTTTGTCCAAAGGTAGAAAAAGAATGTGAATATCCATTTGCCACTGGGAGGGTGAATAATCATTCATCTGACCTAGCATCAGAGATTTACCTGAAATGTGATCGAACCCCCTGTTCATGTGGGTATAAGGGGGCAGGCATTGATATCCAAGGCACACCAATGAACAAGAGAGATGAACCGCCATGAGTTCTGATAGTCACGAATCTACTGACGGGCGGACAATCCTTACCGGATCAGATCCTGAGTTCATATCAGATCTCTCAGAATACCTCGACGTACTGGCCAGTCCGGTTCGTCTCCATATCCTCTCGTATATCGGAACCAGATCCCGGACGGTCAGGCAGATATCACATGAGATTGAGACCAGTTATGAAAATACCAAAAAACATCTGACCCGTCTCCTTTCTCTTGGACTGATCAGAAAGGAGATTGGAGTATCAGATGAACCGGCAAATCAGGGGCAACCGGTCTTTTATTATACTCTCGTCCCCGGAGGACTCGATCATACGATCACCAGTCTGGTATTGTTCTCTTCTGTTGCCGGAAAAAATGTATCAGGACTATCAGAACGACTCAAATCTGCGAGAGCAGGGCTCCAGGATATTCTACCCACATCAGGTTCAAGATTGACGATAACGAGCAGACCGGACAGGGGATTATCATATGATATGAGCAAAGAATCCTATCGGATTGGACGGAGTGAAGAAGGGTGGGACGGGAATTCTCCTGAACCTGCACTCCTCATCCCTGAGGAGTATCGTTCGGTCAGCCGGGTATCCCGTCCCCATGCATGGATTCGCAAGCGTGGAGGACAGTGGACGATCACCGAAGGAAGCAGTAAGGGAGGGACGACGGTAAATGGCACCCCTGTATCACATGAACCAACACCCCTCATGGATGGAGATCTGATTGAACTCTCTCCCGGCCCCCTGGGTGCAGGTCTTCTCTTCCAGGCTGGAAAATCCTGAAACCTGTTCGCATCATGAAAACCACGATTCTCACCAGCACTCCGGTTCCCAATAGCCATCCGGCCTCTGAATCGATACCTATCAGGATACTGCACCTGATCCTGATTGCAAATTATCTTCTGGTTCTCATTTTATTGCTATCTGTACAGCAGCGGCACCGATTTGCAGGAGGGATGGGTATCCCCCAATCTTCGTTCGTTGTCCTTTTTCTAGTACTTATCATGCTCCATGGTGTCATGATGTTCCGTCATCGTATCCCCGGACAGATCGGTCATTATGGGGGAATCAGCATGGCAATTGTCAGTACCATGACTCTCAGTCTCATCCTCTTCTCCCGCCAGTCTATAAATTTGTATCAGACGGCATACCCTGGCCCCGAACTCATTAGTACCGCCCTTGTCATCTCCCTGCTTCTCGGTATATACCTCGTGAAAAAGGAGGTAACGGTTGGCAATCAGTATCTCCCACTAGGAAATTCTGAAAAAAACCTTTCAATCCCTCTTCCCGAAAACCGGTATATACATGCCCGGATACTTGCAGAAGGTGGCGTTGGTTCGATATGGTATGCAGAACGGATCACAGACGGAGTTCCCGTCGTGGTAAAAGTACCGATTCACAATGATGAGCAGACCGGGATGTCATTTCTCCAGGAGATCAGTATCTGGAAGGAACTGAATCATCCCAACATTGTCCCGGTCTTCTCGGTAAATGTCCTTCCGGTCCCATACATGGAGATGGAATATCTTCCGGGTTCACTCGCAACTCTTGAAAAACCGGTTCCGGTAACTCAGGCAGTACAACTTATTACTGAACTTGTCTCCGCCCTTATGTACGCACATGAACGGGGCATTGTCCATTGTGATATCAAACCAACAAATATACTGCTCACCCGTGATGGGGTGCCAAAACTCACCGACTGGGGACTTTCCCGATCAGGTTCGTCACGATGGGCAGTATCAGGTTATTCCCCCCGGTATGCTGCCCCTGAACAGTCCCGGAGCACTGCCGAATGTACTCCTGCAACCGATATCTGGCAGATAGGAATGGTACTGGCAGAACTCATTACCGGCAAAGCCAAAATACCATCAGGCACTGAACCTGTTTTTCTCCAGCCAGGAGGTGGTGCAACCCTCGCCATAATCCACCGGTGCCTTGCATCTGATCCCACAGAGCGGTATCCGTCTGCTCAGGCACTCCATGAGGATCTGGAAATGAAGACGCGTAATCAATGACCGGCACTATCGGGGATTGTCGATATTGTAACGCGCTATTGCCGACCCGCTCCTGAAACAGGTTCCGGAAACTTGCATACAAAATTGCAGGAGAATATTACCCGGATCAATTCTGCTATAAATAATCATCGAAATGATTCCAGAATTCTTACCCTCTTTTTCCAGGTGAAAAAAATCTGAACAAAAAATTTTGTTCGCAAAACCACTTTTTTTGAGTTAGCACAAATCGCGTGTTCCGAAATTCTTCATAATTTGCCCCGTTTTCAAATTTGTGACCGGTTCTCTTTATAACGGGACATAATTTCGAAACCTTTAACTAAATACTGACCAACTAATCAATTACCACAACGGTATTGTAACGCTCTATGTGTGTGGTATTGCATAGTGAGTACTCTTGTGTCTGATCAGAGTTACGCAGGAGATAGGTTTACATGGAAGAGATTGTATTAGGCATTGGTATTACTGCATTGGCGGGAGCTCTTGCCACAGTTGCCGGTGCTGCGGAAGATACTGAATCTGATATCGGATCACAGGGTGACCCGAACTCACAGGTTCAGCTCGCTCCGCAGATGGGATATATCCACCGCATCTTCAACAAGGCAGTCTCCGGTGAGCCACCAGCATACGGGCTTTGGTGTGCCATTGGGGCTGGAGTGGCCTGGGCTTTCTTGCAGCTTAACTACAACCCGGCTCTTGCTATTATTCTTGGTTCTATAGTTGCGGTGTTTATTCAGGGTATCTACTGTACTTCAGGATATCTAGGACGTACCGCAAGTCTGGCCAAGTTCAAGCAGCCGGTCTATATCGACATCCTCAAGTCTTTGACTTCGGTGACGATGGCTCATGCGTTTGTCGCGATATTTTGTACCACCGCAGTGTGTTACCTGATGTCGGCAGCGCTGCACCACCCGTTCGCACTTCCGCTCCTCGGACTTATCTGGGGTATAGCGCTCGGTGCAGCAGGTTCAGCATCAGGAAACCCGTTCTACGGAAAAGAACGCCAGTACCAGAACCAGAAGTTCGGTGCCGGTGTTCCAATCTCTGCATCTGGAAACATCGTCCGGTATGCAGAGGCAGGTCAGCGGTCATCCCTTGACAACGGCTGGTTTACCACCAAGTTCGCCGGTCCGGCATCAGGGATCTGTTTTGGTCTGATTGTGTTCCTCGAACTCTGGCGTACTGTTCTCTTTGAGAAGTCAATCGCCGGATGGGGAGCAGTCATCGCAGGAATCGTTCTTATTCTGATCTTCACCTTCATCGACCGGTGGATTGAGGTTTGGGGACGTAAGACCTACGGACCATACACTGAACCAGAGGAGACTTCATCATGAGTGCACTCGGAGGAAAGGCCGCGGGTGGCGACGGTATCAATTTGACGGGAACGATCGTCGGTATTGTCATCATCCTGGTTTCCATTGGTATCACCGCTGTACTCGGTGCATCCCTGATTGTGCCCCTGATTGGGATCATCATCGGTGGCGCCCTGATTGCATTCGGTGTTCACTTCGTCCCGGTCGGTGGAGCACCGGCAGCAATGGGACAGGCACCAGGTATTGCAACTGGTGTGGCCATGCTTGCAGCAGGTGCCGGTCTTGCCGGTCTCTTTGGCGGTGCATGGGCATACGAGACAACAGGTGACTTCCTTATCTCCATCATCGGTGGAGCAGTTGGTGGTGGCCTGATGATGGCAATCACCTGTCTGATGGTGAATGCAACCTACGTCTTTGCGATGGGTATTCCTGCAGCATCAGGAAAGGTCGCAAAAGATCCAATCACCGGTGACACCTTCCCTGAATACAAATCCCAGGGTACTGAAGGACACGGTCTGCCATTCATCTCCTTTGTTGGTGGTGTAATCGGTGGACTCATTGCCGGTCTTGGTGGAACGATCATCTACATCGAACTCCTGAACGCTTACAGCACCGGCCTTGCAACCATGATGGAAGCACAGGCAACTGCAATCCAGCCACTCGCAATCTCCCTTGCAGGGATCTTTGCAATTGGATTCTTCCTGGTAAACGCAGTGCTCGCAGCATACAACATCACCGGTACCATCGAAGGACCACACGACCCCAAATTCAAGCGGGTTCCCCGTGCAATCATCGGTTGTGCCGTTGCATCTGCATTCTGTGGCCTTATCTCGCTGATGCTGGTCATGAACATCGGGATGTGAAGAGGATAACATGACAGTAAAAATGGAAGCCTCTGCAGGCAAAATGCCTCACAACACGCTGATGGCCTATGGACTCATCGTCGCTGTTGTCGGCACTTACCTCACCTACCTCAATGTGCTCACCGGTGTTGCAATCTTCTCCTTCTTCGGAGGAATCGCAGCAGTCGCCGCACTCTGGTGGGGTTCTGATACAATCAAGCATCTCTGCAGTTACGGTCTTGGAACTGGTGTTCCTTCTGCAGGTATGATCGCATTCGGTTCCGGCGCAATCGCCATGATCGTCGGTACCAAGTTCGGTATGGCATCTCCAATTGTTACCTTAATTCTGGCAGCAATTCTCGGAGCAGTCATCGGATACACCGCAAACAACATCATCAACATGAACATCCCGGTGATGGTCATGTCCCTGATGGAACTGGCCGTCGTCGGTGCACTGACGATGCTCGGGTTTGCGTCTATGGCTACCGGTTCATTCCAGTTCAAGGACCTGATTGTCGGGAGTATGTCCCTTTCAGTCTCCAGCGCTGGAACCGCAGCAGGTGGGGCACAGCAGTTCCTTGTCACTGCAATTCCACAGTATGGGAACTCATTAATCGGGGGAGCAGCACTCGCAGTTATCTTCTTCCTCGGTGCACTTGCCCTGCAGCACCCGTTCAACGCCTGTCTCGGACCAAATGAATCACAGGACCGGACCCTCATGCTGGCACTCTCCTGTGGGTTCCTCTCTATGATCGCCGTTGCTGTGATCTCATTTGTGTTCGTCGGATTATTAGCAGGGGTCGTAAACCTGCTCATCTCACTGATCGCCTGGTTCTACTGTTACAAGACCTACATAGACCTCTCCAAGCGTGATGCCTATGCATGGCTTGACTCAAAGCCGATCATTGAGGTCGGAGGTGACGAGTAATGACCTGGATTCCAGTACTTCCCGAGTTTGGTCTCGGATGTGATGTATTCGCAGGTTTTGTCACTCAGCAGGGTGAGTCGTTATCACCCATCATTGCTCAGGTTGACAAATTAGACAAGACTGCTGATGATATCGTAGGAATGCTCTCTGGAGAAGGTAACTTCCTTGAGTCATTCCCGAACCGTGAGAAGTCACTCGTATATGCAGGAGCCATCACCACCATGTGGTATGGACTTGCAGTCGGACTTCTGCTGGCAGGTGTCATCGTACTGGCCTTAATGAAGTGAGGTGATATAGATGGCAAACAAAAAATCACCGGCCAGTGGCTGGCCGATTGTTCAGGGTGACTTCCATACCGGAGATCCCCAGAGCCCGGTTGCAGTCGTGACCATGGGTTCACACCTTGATGAAGAGGCGATCTGCAAGGCAGGAGCGGCAATTGCCGGATCCTGTAAGACCGAGAATCTTGGGCTTGAGAAGGTTATTGCAAACATCATCTCAAACCCGAATATCAGATACGTACTCACCTGTGGTACTGAAGTCAAGGGTCACCTCTCCGGACAGAGTCTTATCGCTCTGCACCAGGGTGGTATTACCGGCGGTAAGATCGTCGGATCCAAAGGCGCTATTCCGTTCATTGAGAACCTCTCCGCTGACAATATCAAGCGGTTCCAGGATCAGGTTGAGATGATCGATATCATGGAAGCAGAAGATATCGGCGTCATTTCAGCAAAAATCAATGAACTGAAAGCAAAGGATCCAGGCGCATTCGATGCCGAGGCAATGATCGTTGAGATCAAAGAAGAAGGTGGCGCAAGCGGCGATGCGGAAGGAGCAGAAGTTCGTCCGATGTCTGCCGAAGTTGCACTCATTCATGCCCGGATGAAGACCATCCAGATGCTCGTCACCGACATCGGATACCATGACCGGTTTGCGGCTGGTGTCTATGGAGGTAAAGTAGAGGGTCTGATGATCGGTCTCATCGTCTCGTTTGTGATTGTCGGACTCCTTCTTATGGGACACGGGGTGGCATAAATGGCAGACGACGAGAAGAAGTCAGGCCCGGTCAGAATGGCCGCTATCGAAGGCATGGTCTCTGACA